>JAHIQC010000407.1 GCA_018902765.1 Actinomycetota bacterium
GGCGGCGGCAAGTCGACGTTCATGAAGCTCGACATCCTCATGGAGTACATGGCCGGCACCAAGGTCATCATCATCGACCCGGAGGATGAGTACCGGGCGCTGTCGGCCCGTATCGACGGCCAGTGGATCGACGCGGGCAACAGCGGCGCGACGGTCATCAACCCGCTCGAGGTGTGGGCCACAGAGGCCGTGGCCGACGACGAAGAAGAGGCCGACGCGGGCCGCTTCAATCCGGTGGCGCGGCATCTGGAGTTCCTGAAGACCTTCTTCGCCCTGCAACTGCCGGACGACTACACTGCGCGTGAGATCCTCGAGGTCGAGGTCCGCGAGCTGTATCGGGCTCACGGACTGACTCTCGATCTCACCAGTGTGAACCACATGACAGCGTGGCCAACGCTCTCGGATCTGCGCACCCAGATCGCCTCACGTGCGCACGCGGCCAGCGAGCCCTCGGTCGGCGAGCGCGAAGCGTACGCGGGGCTCGATCTGTTCTTCAAGAACCTCACCGAGGGCTCGCGCGGGCTGATGTGGGACGGTCAGACGAACGTCACGCTCGGTAGCGACGTGCTCGTGTTCTCAACCCACTCGCTCCAGGAGGCCGACTCGTCCACGTACGCCGCGCAATACCACCTCATCACGCAGCTGATGTGGCGCGAGATCCAGGCGAACCGCGACACCGGCGAGCACCTGCTCGTCGTGATGGACGAGGCGCACCTCGCGATCGACCCCAAGACGCCGGCGACGCTCGAGGCGATCAAGAACTTCGCCAAGAGGATCCGCAAGTACGGCGGCGCGCTCATGGTCGCAACGCAGAACGTGAGTGACTTCCTCGATCCGGCGATCGAGCGGCAGGGCCGCGCGGTGCTCGACAACGCCAGCACGAAGGTCGTCTTCGGCGCCGACGGCCGCGAGCTCGCGCACATCGTGGATCTCTACGATCTCTCGCGCGCGGAGGCGGATGCCGTGGCGCGCAAGGCCGTCGGCCGATGCCTGCTCATGGTGGGCCAGCGCAAGTGCATCCTCGACGTGAAGCGCACACCCAAGATGGTGCAGCTCCTGTCCACGAGCGGCGAGAAGACGCCAGTGGCGTAGAGGAGGCAGCATGGCCGAACCCCTCACGATCGCGCGTGTCGCCGCGGCAGCCGTACGCGGCGTCGTCGACGAGAAGTCAGTCGAGCGCAAGGTGCTCGTCGGAGTGGTGGTCGCCCTGGTGGCGGTCCTGCTCATGGGAACTGCATTCGCCGGGGCGTTCGCCTCGTCCGTGCCGTCCTTCCTGTTCGGGCACCAGAAGGATCCGGCCGCGATCGCGGCCCAGATCAAGACGTACGCCGATCTTGAGGGCCGGCTGCAGAACGACGCCATCGACGACGCGACGGCTGGCGCGCCAGCTGGCAAGACGGTGGATGCCAATCTCGACCTGCCGACGTGGCGCTACCTCTTGGCGCTGTCGGCCATCCAGTGCGATCAAGACTTCACGAAGGCCGACCCTCAAGCTGTCTACGACCTCGTGCGCCGCTCGATCGCCTACACGTACACGGCCGAGGGCACGAGCACGGTGCTCGCCACGAGCACGTACCCGCCGGTCGCCGACTTGGCGCCGAGGCTCGCGCCGGCTGGCGCGGCGTTCACGGGCGCGGAGGCTGGACAGGCAGCCGATCGCTACCTCGCCATCCTAGGCACGTTCGACGAGACCGGACATGTCCTGGATGCCTCCGGGCTCAACGGCGCCGGCGGCCCCGGCGCGACGGCGCTCACCCCTGAGGTGCTCGGCCGGCTCGACAAGTCCGGCGTCGCGGTCAACTTCCCGCCGGTGCGGCTTGCCCTGTCCGTCCTCGGCTGCCCTTACGTATGGGGAGCAACCGGCCCGCAGACGTTCGACTGTTCCGGGCTCGTGGACTGGATAATGTGGCGCTACGCCAACTTCTCAGGTCGCGGCACGACGTCCGGGATGTGGAACAGCCTAGGCACGAGCGTGAGTCTGTCTCAGATCCAGCCCGGCGACATGATCTTCTGGGATGCAGGGCACATCCACCACGTCGGCATGTACATCGGTGGGGGCAAGTACGTCCATGCGCCGCGCACCGGCGACGTCGTGAAGATCTCGGAACTCTCGGCTCGCAGTTCGACAATCGCGTCGATTCGACGCCCGCCATGGACCGCTGCGGCGGCGACTCCAACACGCTAAGCAGATGTCAGCGTGCTCGATTGGGGCGCTGATGTGAGCCAACGGTCCCGGAGGGTTCTGTGCGGCTGCTGCGTGTCTGCGCAGGCAACTTCGCTTCGCAACACAACGCTGCGTCACGCGAGCGAAATGACACCTTCTTCCTGGGTCGCCTCGGCGCTCGCAATCAACAAATGCAATCCCGTGAGCACAGCACTTCGCACTTCAGAGCCAGTTCGCTCAAAACCGAATACGCGCGCGGTCGCAATGACTAGGTCATCGATCGAGAGTTTGATCTGATCGCGGAGGACCAACTTCGCGGCTGCGGCGAACTCCTCGGGCGCAATCTCGGCGGCTTTGCGGGCGGCGCCCCCTGGCACGTTGTGCCGCACGGGAATCTCCCGCTTCCTGTTCTCATAGACGAATCGGCCGCGTGCCGCAACAGCACCCGATTGGACGGCCGATTGCAGGGCCTGTCGGACGACGGCCTGCACCTTGTGCCCAGACCTCCCAATTCCCCAGACTCCCGCAACTTTCCGAGTCAAGGAATCGACATGAAGTGGCGACTCTGCCTGGACGACTTTGATGAGCACTTCCACGACTGCTGAACCAGACGTGTAGAAGTCCGAGCCTCGCATCGGGAGCTTGCACTCGACAAAGGGCGTCGTAAGCGACAACAGGTGATCGGTCGCTGTGGATGGCGACTCGAACTCGGCAGGGCCTTCAGAGACGGGAATCTCCGGCATTTCTGGTGGGCCTGCTGAAGTGCGCTCAGGAATCCCAACTTCGGGAGACTCGACCGCGTCCTTCACAGCGGCTAGCAGCTTCTCGACTTGCTGCGGGCGCGACCGGAACCAATCAGTGCTCCAAATGCGGTACAGCTTCCAGCCGAGACCCACGAGTACTTGCTCCCGCAGTCGGTCTCTTTCGCGTGCGGTCGCGGCGCTGTGGTAGCTTGCTCCGTCGCATTCGATGCCCAACGCGTACTGTCCAGGGCGGTCTGGATGAACAACTCCGAGATCGATCCTGTACCCTGAGCAGCCGACTTGCTTCGTGACCCGATGCCCGGCGGCCGTGAGGATGTTGGCGACCTGCTCCTCGAACACAGAACCATATTCGGCGTCGTCATCGACGGCACACACTGAGTCGAGAGCCTCAACGCCGCGTTCGGCGTAGTCGAGGTAGTGCTTAAGAAGCCGCACTCCCTCGGCATTTGTGCGAGAGAGGTCAATGTCAGCGCCTCGTATCGAGGAGACTAGGATGACCTTCTCGCGTGCACGAGTAACGGCTACGTTGAGACGGCGCTCACCGCCACGATTGTTGAGCGGACCGAAGTTCATCGCGATCTTGCCGGTAACATCAGGACCGTAGCCGACGCTGAAGACAATCACGTCGCGCTCATCACCTTGCACGTTCTCAAGGTTCTTCACGAAGAACGGCTCGTCGTGAATGTTGCCGAAGAACGCCTCAAGCGACGGATCATCGCCTCGCATACGCCACA
>JAHIQC010000408.1 GCA_018902765.1 Actinomycetota bacterium
GCATCGTGCCCGCCACCACAGTGACGCATCGATGCCACCGAACTCATTGCGCATTTGTCCAAACCGAGTGCATCAGCCACTGCATCCGCGACCGCCTGCCCGCCTGCAGTGCAGGACGTGACCTTTGCGGTGCCCGCCACTATCGCCTCAGCCGCACCGAAGCACGACGGGTTGCCGCATGCCCCGCAGTTGGCACCTGGGAGCACAGAGAGAACCTTCTCCACGCGGGGGTCGACCTCGACGTGGAAGCGTTTTGAGGCAACAGCGAGCGCGCCTGCGGCAATGACACCGATGAGGCATAGTGCGCCGACCGCACGCAGTACGAGGCCAAGATCCACGAAAACCCTCTCTCTACAACCCGAACAGGCCGCTTAGACCGACATAGCCCAGCGACAACAGACCTGCAGTGATGAAAGCCATAGGAGCACCCTGCATCGACTTTGGCACAGGAGCCACGTCAAGCCGCTCGCGAAGCGCAGCGAACGTGATGAGGGCAAAACCGAAGCCGAGGGCGACGCCCACGGTATAGATGATCGCCTCGCCGAAGCCAAAGCTGTACACAAGGTTCATCTTGAAGAACCCCGGCTTGGTCGCCTCGGTGGCGGCCGCAAGGACAGCGCAGTTTGTAGTGATCAGCGGCAGGTAGATTCCCAAAGCGCGATAGAGCCCGGGGCTGGCCTTTCGCAGGTACATCTCGACGAACTGCACGAGTGCGGCAATAACGAGGATGAACGCCGGGATGTAGAGGAACTCGCCCACCCCCAAAGGCACAAGCAGCCAGTTCCAAAACACCCACGTGGCACTCGAGGCCAGCGTCATCACGAAGAGCACCGCGCCGGCCATGCCCAGCGAGGTCTCCATCGCGCCCGACACCCCAAAGAACGGGCAAAGGCCGATGAATCGCGTGAGCAGAATGTTGTTGACGAGCGCCGCGCCGATGAGCAGGAGGGCGAAATGCCTGAGGACCTCCACTAGCGCCTCCCCTCTTCGATCATGCAATGGAAGCGCGTCTCGACTGTCCGGCCGTACTGACGACGGTTGTAGGCTGATGCAAGCGCGACCATGAAACCGAAGATGATAAAGGCCCCAGGGAACAGCAAGACAAGCCCGGGCGGACGGTACCATGCGGGGAGCTGCAAAATCGTATTTCCTAGAAACACGATCTGCCCCGCACCGACGACCTCTCTGATGGTGGCGAGCACGACAATCATGATGCTGTAGCCCGTACCCATCCCCAGGCCGTCAGCGATCGCGAGCGGCACGGTGTTGTGATACGCGAATGCCTCTGCGCGACCTAGGATGATGCAGTTGACCACGATCAGCGGAATCCACACGCCGAGGAACACGTACACGTTGGGCAGAAACGCGTGCAGTGTCAGATCCACGATGGTCACAAACGAAGCAATGACCACGATGAAGATCGGGATCCGGACCTGTTCGGGCACAAGGAAGCGGATGGCGGAGATGATCGCGCTCGAGAACGTAAGAACGAAAATGACCGCAAGCCCCATGAAAAGTGCGCCTTCGAACTTGGTGGAGACCGCGAGCGTGGCACACAGCCCGATCATGAGAACCGTCAGCGGATTGTCCAAGGACAGACCCCGTTTGAATGTCTCGACCCATTCACTCACTGGCCTTCACCTCCTCCACTCGACAGCACTTCCGCGTACACGTATCCCGCCGCCAAAACGCCTTTCCTGATCCCGTTCGACGACTTCGTCGCTCCGGATACCGCGTCAAAGGCCTTGGCTGCCTTGTCCACATCGGAAGCGTCCCATCCTTGGAACTGCGCAAGGAAGCTCGGTTCGGTCAGAGTCTTGGTCCCGAGTCCCGGGGTCTCGTTTTGTGTAATGACGCTAGCACCCGTGACTTTCCCGTTTCTATCCACTCCAACTACCATCTGCATCGGTCCTCCGTAGCCTCGCGGGGCACATCGGATCGCCCAGCCAATCGAGTCGCCGTCGGCGCTCGCCACGAACACGCCTGACACGGGCGTCTCCCCAGCAGCATCGAAGGCCGCGTCGAGCATCGACTGCTCAACCGGCGCGAACTCGGTAGCGCCAGGAAAGGCAGACTTCAGCGCCCTTTCCTCGGCGGCCTTCTCTTGCGCTGCGATACGGTCGCTCGTCATGGCATACGTCGCGGTGAGGCCAGCGGCGGATACCGCGCAGGTCACGATGACCGACAGGACCATGTTGAGCGGTGTGGAAGCTGCTCTACGCACTCTTGCGACCTTTCCAGCC
>JAHIQC010000409.1 GCA_018902765.1 Actinomycetota bacterium
AGCGGGGTATTGAAATAGGGTGACCGTGCGTCGGCTCGAGTCCGGCGCACGTGTGAAGTCGGCTATGGGGCATGTCCCCACGAGGAGGGAGCATTCGTGGCAGTCAAAGTTGGAATCAACGGTTTCGGTCGTATCGGTCGCCTTGTGTTCCGAGCGATGGAGAACGATCCGGCCGTGGAGGTCGTCGCGGTCAATGATCTGACCGACCCCAAGACGCTCGCCCATCTGCTCAAGTACGACTCGGTACATGGCAGGTTCGGCGAGAAGGTTGTAGCCGTCGAGGACGGATTCACGGTCGATGGGCGCTTCGTGAAGGTGCTCTCCGAGCGTGACCCGGGCCTGCTGCCCTGGGGCGAGCTCGGGGTCGATCTCGTGGTCGAGTCGACGGGCTTCTTCACTGACGCCACCAAGGCGCGCGCGCATATCGATGCTGGTGCGAAGCGGGTGGTCATCTCAGCTCCTGCGAGCAATGAGGACATCACCATCGTCATGGGGGTCAATCACGAGGAGTATGACGCCGACAAGCACTTCATCGTGAGCAACGCATCATGTACCACGAACTGTCTGGCGCCGTTCGCCAAGGTCCTGCGGGACAGCTTCGGCCTGAAGCACGGCTTCATGAACACGATTCACAGCTACACGAATGACCAGAACATCCTTGATCTACCTCACAAGGACCTGCGTCGCGCGCGTGCCGCGGCTATGTCGATGATCCCCACGTCTACCGGTGCGGCCAAAGCTATCGGGCTCGTGCTTCCGGACATGAAGGGCAAGCTCGATGGCATGTCGGTTCGCGTTCCCACCCCCGACGGTTCCGTCGTCGACCTGGTGGCAGAACTCGAGACATCCGTGACTCGCGAGCAGATCAACGCCGCGATGAAGGCTGCGGCCGAGGGTCCCATGAAGGGCTTCTTGGAGTACTGCGAGGACCCGATCGTCTCGATCGATGTGGTGGGCAATCCCGCATCGTCGGTGTTCGATTCGCTCCAGACCATGGTCATGGGCGGCGAGGGTACCTTCGTCAAGTGCCTGTCCTGGTACGACAACGAGTGGGGCTACAGCAATCGCGTCAAGGACCTCGTCAAGTTCATGATGGCCTAGCCCACCAAGTCCGCAATCCACGCGGGGCCCTCATGCCGGGCCTCGCGTCGCACGACAGCACGGAGGAAGCATGTTCGACAAGCAAATGATCACCAGCGTGGACGTCCGTGGCAAACGGGTGCTTGTTCGCGTCGACTTCAATGTGCCGCTCGCTGAGGGCTCAGTCACCGATGACACCCGCGTTCGCGCCGCGCTACCCACCCTGCGGTTCCTGTGCGATCACGGCGCTCGGGTGATCGTGGTCAGCCATCTCGGGCGTCCCAAGGGCGAGCCCGACCCGCAGTTCTCGTTGCGCCCGGTTCGTCGGGTTCTGGCCCGGCTGCTGGGTCGCAACGTCCACTTCGTCGATTCTACGATCGGGGTCGAGGTCACCGAGGCCGTGGATCGCATGGTCGATGGCGAGATACTCATGCTCGAGAATGTCAGGTTCAATCCGGGCGAGAAGGACAACGATCCCAAGTTCGCCAAGGAGCTTGCCTCGCTTGCCGATCTGTATGTCAACGATGCTTTTGGTGCTGCTCATAGGGCCCACGCGTCGACGGTGGGAGTTGCAGGGTTCATCCCTGCTTACGCTGGCATGCTCCTGGCGCGCGAGGTCGAGACGCTTACCGGGATGCTTGCAAGCCCTGAACGCCCGTTCGTGGCGATTCTCGGCGGATCGAAGGTCTCAGACAAGTTCGGAGTCATCGATCGTTTGCTCGACTGCGTCGACACTTTGATCATCGGGGGGGGCATGTGCTTCACGCTGCTGGTCGCAAAGGGCATTGATGTGGGTCGCTCACTTGTGGAGCCGGAGTGGATAGAGCCTGCCAAGGCGATGCTGTCAAAGGCGACGGATCGAGGCGTTGATCTACTGTTGCCGGTCGACTTCGTGGTCGCGGATGCCATCGCGGAAGATGCAGACACCAAAGTCGTGGGCCGGGAGGAGATCCCCGCCGACCTGATGGGACTCGACGTCGGCCCTGCGACCACGGAACTGTTCAAGGGGGCTATCTCCGCAGCCAAGACGATCTTCTGGAACGGTCCCATGGGTGTGTTCGAGATGACGCCGTTCGAGACTGGTACGCGCGAGGTAGCCATTGCGGTGTCGCGCAACAACAGGGCGGTCAGTGTCGTCGGAGGCGGCGATTCAGTGGCCGCGCTCAAGAAGTTCGATCTGGAGGAGCGAGTAACGTTCGTCTCGACCGGCGGCGGAGCCTCTATGAAGTTGCTTGAGGGTTCCGAACTCCCGGGTTTGTCTGCCCTGCTTGATCGTCCGTAGCCCAAAGACGGGCTATTCGAAAGGAGTGCTCATGGGTCGCCGACCGATGATCGCCGGCAACTGGAAGATGTACAAGACGTCTGGTCAGAGCGCGATTCTGATCCAGAATCTCGACGAGCGCGTTGAGTCGATGTGGGATCGTGTCGAGGTCGTTGTGTGTCCTCCGTTCACGAGCCTGAAAGCCGCCTCAACGGTCATCGAACTGGATCGTTTGCAGATGGGTTTGGGGGCGCAAGACGTCCACTGGGAGCCCGAAGGCGCATTCACCGGTGAGGTCTCTGTTCCGATGCTCAAGGAGCTGCGTTGCGATTACTGCATCGTCGGACACTCCGAACGTCGCGAGATGTTCGGCGAGACGAACGAGACGGTCAACAAGAAGACCAGGGCCCTCTTGGCCGCCGACATAGTACCGATCGTTTGTTGTGGCGAGACGCTGGCGATTCGCGAAGCTGAGCAGACCGACGCTTGGGTGCGCGATCAGGTCCGAGCCGGGCTCGACGGCATATCACCCAAGGATGCAGCTCGTATCGTTGTCGCCTATGAGCCCATCTGGGCTATCGGAACGGGCCGCACTCCGACTCCTGAGCAGGCCAACGACGTCGCCCGGGGAATTCGCGCCACGATCGGGGCCATGTTCGGTCCTGAAGCAGCGATGACCGCACGAGTACTGTACGGCGGTTCGGTCAAGCCGGAGAACGCGCTGATGTTCATGGTCGAACCGGATATCGATGGGGCACTCGTCGGGGGCGCTGCGCTCGATGCGGTCTCCTTCGCCGAGATCGTCGCCGCGTCCCTCTGAGAACGATGTTCAAGAACCTTCCTGCGGCACTTATCATCCTCGATGGCTTTGGCTCGGGCCCACCGGGACCCGGCAACGCCATCGAGGCCGCTGAGACGCCGAACCTTGATGGGCTGTTTAGCCATGAGCCGCTGACGTCCCTTAGGGCATCAGGGCTTGCAGTCGGTCTTCCCCAAGGGCAGATGGGCAACTCCGAAGTCGGCCACTTGAACATAGGTGCCGGACGGGTCGTGTATCAGGAGCTGACTCGGATCAACTTGGCCATAGCCGATGGCTCGCTACTCAATAACGAGGTACTCGTGGCCTCGATCAAAGGCGCGGTCCTCAAAGGACGACCTGTTCATCTGATGGGACTGTTGTCAGATGGGGGAGTGCACAGCCATCAGGAGCACCTCTATGCGCTCGTCCAGATGGCTGCGGACTTGGGTGCCACGGATGTTCGGATACATGCGTTCTTAGACGGACGCGACGTGCCGCCGAAGTCGGGCGCCGACTTCCTTGATGCGCTGCACGCTCGTTTGGATTCCATCGGCGTGGGGCGGATCGTCACGGTCATGGGTCGGTACTGGGCCATGGATCGTGACAATCGTTGGGAGCGCGTTGAGCGGGCATTCGATGCCATGGTGCTGGGAATCGGACACTGCGCTCGGTCAGCGTCTGCTGCCGTTCGTGCATCCTACGCTGCAGGAGTCACCGACGAGTTCGTCGAGCCCATACTGATCCCGTTCAGTGGCGATGAACCAAAGGACATGGCTTCTGTCTGCATGACGGATGACGACGCAGTCATCTTCTTCAACTTCAGGCCCGACAGGGCACGCGAAATCACGAGAGCCTTGGTCGATCCGAGCTTCACGGGTTTTCCTCGGCGGCGTACCCCTGCACTTGGGTTCGTGTGCCTGACGGAGTATGACCCCACGATCGCGGCCCCCGTCGCATTCCCAAAGGCGCTGCCATGCTGTGTGTTGGCTGATGTGCTGTCGGAATCGGGGCTGCGGCAGCTCCATATCGCAGAGACCGAGAAGTACGCGCATGTGACGTTCTTCCTCAACGGGGGAGCCGAAGCGCCCAAGGCAGGCGAGGAGCGGGTGCTTGTGCCAAGTCCCAGAGTCGCCACATATGACCTGCAGCCCGAGATGAGCGAACCCGAGGTATCCGATAGACTCGTGGTGGCCATCGAACAGGACCGCGCCGACGTCTACATCGTGAACTATGCGAACTGTGACATGGTCGGCCACACGGGGGATTTCGATGCTGCACGTCGAGCTGTGGAGGCCGTTGACGAGGGCGTTGGACGCGTCGTCGATGCGATCAGATCCCGGGGTGGCTGCGTGATCATCACCGCAGACCACGGGAATGCCGAGCGCATGATCGACGCGGACGGGACCACGCCTTTCACCGCACACACCGCCGAGGATGTGCCGCTGTGCGTCGTC
>JAHIQC010000410.1 GCA_018902765.1 Actinomycetota bacterium
AATACCGGCCGTGTAGCGATGGCATCGCCGGCCACACGCCACAGGATCAGACGGAAGCTCGCGGTGCCTTCGAGCGAAAAAATCGACATGACGCGCGAGAGTGCCCCCGGAACAAAGGGGATCAAACTCGCCCCTCCGAGCGCGAAGGGCCAGATGAGGCGGCCATCGATCATGAGAACGCCGATGGCCAGACCGAATGCCAGCGCGAGCCAACTGCCGCGCGTGTAGGTGAGAAGCAACGCCATGGCCTGGGCGACGATCAGTACCGCAGCCAGATAGCGCAAAAGCCCGCGCTCGATGAACACGAGGGCCAGCGTGACCCCGAACACGAGCACTAGGAACTCGGCGTAGAAGTTGGGGTTGTCGAACGTTGCAAACACGCGGGTGGCCACACTCGTGTCCAAACCCTGCATGCCGATATTGGTGGTTGGGTTAACGTACTGCCAGAACCCGTGTCCTACCGTGATAGAGCCTGTGACGGCCAGTATCCACAACATCACGCGTCGACGCGTCTCATCAGCAGCGACCGCCGCGACAACATATACAAGAAGCACGTAGCTGGCATAGCGGGCCCAGGTCGCGATGACCGAAGGCTGCGCTCCTGTGGCAAGCGCACTCACGAGCGCCCATCCCAAGAACATGAGTGCCGGCAGCTCGATGCCCAAACGGGGAATCGAGAAGCGGCCTCCACGCGTCAGGAGCGGGACGGCCAGGAGTATTGCGATGGGAACGGTGAGGACGATGGTGTCGAGCGGGATGGCACCCGCGCTCTCACGCCCCGGCACCAAAGGCGCCAAAATGAGCACGAACGCCGTACCGGCCAAAGCAAGCCAGCCAGCCCAATCGAACCGCGTAAGGCGGCTCAACATCATTTGACCTGCTTGATCGAGGTCACCCGCACGCTCATCTGGAAGTAGGGCAACTGGGCGTCGAACGCCTGATTCTGCCTGATGCGCTCAGCGCCGATGCTCGCCCCGGTATCGGTTATCGAGCCCTTGCCGCGAACGACCATTACAACTTCCTTGATCGTGAGACTGTCGACAATGAGCGCTGAACCCGAAGCGTCATATACCTCGCGCTTGGAGGGCGCGACCTCGAAGGACTCAAGCGTGCCCATGACGCCAGAGCCACCCAAACGGCTCACATCCTGGCCGAGCTCGTAATCGAAATCGCCGTCGCCGATCACGGTGCCCTCAAGAACGATCTCTATCGTCTTGTCGTTGGCCGCCGTCACCGGTGAGGTGGGCGAACGGCCAAACAGAACCGATGCGAGCACGACCACGGCCGCAACAGCCAACATGATCGCAACAAGGTCTACCGGGTTCACGATGCCGAACAGTCTCTTGTTCTCATCGAGCAGTTTCACAGATGCCTCCGTAAAGGTGGTTTTTGCGCCGTCATGCAATCAGGCTGGCGAGGCCGCCAGCCCGACTACGGTAGTATACCGACCCGCCACAAACAAGGTAAAACGAACGCTTCACACTACGGCAACAGATTCGAGAGGCTCGCACACAGATCGTGGCTCACAACCACGTACCCTCCGCCGACCGAAACGGTCTCGATCCGCGTCTTGTTGTCCTTGATCCGATTGCTCGTCGGCACCGACAGAGAGCTGCCGTTGGTGAGCAGCATGACCCCGTCGGTTCGCCCGACATAGGACCCTAGGCACAGCGCATCGGCGAGCTTGATGCCCGATGCCATGCCCATGAGCTTGTAGTTCGAGCCGGTGGCAGCTGCTAGGTCAGCGAGCTTGACTGCCGTGTCATAGCGGTCAGCCCCCGCGGCACGTCTCACGTCCACTCCAGCAGCCTCGATCTGATCCTCGACGTGCGCACTCACCACCCCCACATCACCGGCGATCCACGCTTCAGGATCCAGCGCGCCACTCGCAAGATCTGAGACCACCTGCGCGGTCCCGGCACTCATCCCGGCACGGTCCGTGTACACGATCGGCCACGAACGCCCGGCTGCTATCGCGCTCGCGCCAGCTGCATCCACGAGCGCCTTTCCATAGGCGATGATCATCCCGCCGTCATATGCCGTTCCGCGCTTGGCCTTGACCGCCCTCGCGACCTCAGCCGATGTCTCATATCGGTCCGCACCTGCCAGACGCGTCACGTCAGCCGCACCAAAGATCTGCTTCAAACGATTCTCAACTACCGAGGAGACCGCGGCAGTACCACCAATGATGATCGCCTTATCGAACCCGCGCGACGTGCTACGCAGCCACGAATCGGTATTCGCGGGAAGCGCGGCCACATCGGTCAAGATCAAAGGTGCGTCGTAGGCCCCGGCGACACTCGAGCCCACCAGGGCGTCCGGCCCGCTGCCGCTCGCGATCACGACCGTGCGTTCGGCGCGCGGATAGCCGCCCGCAGCATCAGCGATCGCGAGCGAGGTGTCATAGCGGTTGACGCCCGCACTCCGCACGATACGCGGGTCGTACACGACCTGGCCGCTCGTCTTTGCGGTATCGCGGTTCGTGCGGATGTTGGTCCCTTGTCCTCGGTAGACATACGCCGCTTCGAGATAGCGCCGTTCGTAGGCCGGATACGTGGTGAGGTACTCGACCTCGACCCGGTAACTCCCGGAGGCCAGCTTGCCGACCTGATAGGACTCGGAATACTTGTGAGTCTTGCCCGGCTCGACACCGATCTTGTAGCGGGTCGAGCTCTTCACCAGACGGCCTGATGGGTCGTAGATGCGGAAATTGAGTGTGCCGCTGACCGTCACATTCCCGAGGTTCGTGACGTAGTGACTCGCGTAGATGCCGTCGTTGTAGACGTTGAGCGTCGCGTAGGTGCGCCCGTCACGAACGAGGACTCCCGGGCGCCCACCGGTGCCTGCCGCCCACACCAGCGCAGACTCGACGTACGCGCCTGCGATCTCGCTTTGCTTCACGCCGTTCGGGGCGGTCTGGTCGCCGCTACCGTCCTGGTTGAACAGGTAGTCCACGGGCGAGAAATAGAAGTAGACCGAGCGACCCTTGAGGTAGGTGCTGCGCGCAGCTCCCATTCCGTTGGTGATGCCGTAGTTGGTCGATCCGTTCGGCGCGGTGAGCTGCGACAGGCTCATGAACTGGACCGTGTTCTTGTTGCCCACCAGCGGTTTGGCGTACTCGATCCAGGCGCCGGGGTTCTGATCGCGCTTCAGGGTCAGGTCGCCCGCATCCAGCCCGCGTGCCTGCAGGATCGAGCCAGCGCCCGAGACGACGGGGTCGCCCCAGGACGGACGCGCGACGTACTTGAACGCGCCGACGTCATCAATGAAGAACGTCTGATAGACCTCGGAAAGCGGACCCCACTCCCAGCCCTCGTAGTTCAGGATCCGCATCCAGTGATCCGAGAGTTCCGTGCCTCCGACACCGGGGGCCACGCGCGGTGATGCGTACGGCACGACGAGCCCCCCACCCTCACCGACGTACTTCACGAGGGTGTTGGCGGCGTTCGGCGACATGGCGAAGACCCACATACACACGACCGCGTCGTACTGCCTGAGCTTGGCGATGCTCTCCAGGTCGTCGTCGGAGATGCGCGTGACGTCCCAGCCCTTCGCGACCAGGTAGTCGTAAAGAACGTCCTCCTTGTAGAGGATGCCGTAGCCGCGGTGGTACTTGTCGACCCACGCTTGACTGTCGGTCGAGCGCACGAGCGCCACCTTGAGCGCGGGCGGTGTATAGGCTGCATAGGCCGGTTCCGGGGCACGCCCAACGAAAGCAGGCAGAACCAGGACGGCGACGAGAAGCAGAACGAGGACACGCCTCATACCGATCACACCTCATGTTCAAGGAGAGAGTAGGTCTAGTACTGATATCGGCCTGTCTGCGTGACGCCTTGATAAAACGTGATATTCGTCACGCTTGCGACGTTGGGACGCTCGACCGGCAATGAGGGCAGCGATTACTCGATTGCCTGCTCGACCTTGCCTTGGAGCCATCCGGACAGTGCGGCCTCGCCTCCAGCGATGTGTACCCGCCACAAACCCGGGGCACGACTCTCAAGTTCGAGGCGCGTGGCCGTAGGGAGCTCGTAGGCCTTGGCAAGTAGCAGTGGGTTGAGGTTATGCCCCGCGACAGGTCCTATCGACAGTGCATCGACCATCGACGTGCCCGACGCCAGATAGATGCTGCCGGCGTTGAATCCCTCTTTGGACGTCAGATGCCAGCACATCGCACGCGACGTCGCATAGCGGTCCACGCCTGCGACAGGACGCGTCGCATTTGGCAGCTTCGCCATAGTCGCTTCACTCACCACAGCCGTTCCGCCGATGATCATCGAGTACGTGGGGTTGAGCTGCGCAAGCGCTTCAGACGAGAACCTGGGAATCTCGCCGACACGCACAGGTATGATCGGAATCGCCTTGCTGTACGCCCATCCTGCGGCCGTCACAGCGTCGATGAGCGTGTCGCCGTTCACGATGATGACCCGAGAGTCGCCACCCAGACGCTTGACCTCCAAGGCAATGAGCTTGGCTGTCTCGTAGCGATCCACCCCACCGAGTCTCGTCACGCTTGAAACGACGCCGGCCGCTCCGACCTGAGCCTTGACGTGATCCGAGATGACTGCGGTCCCGCCGACCACGTAGGCCTTCGTGACTCCAAGCCTCGCAATCTCAGCTTCTACCGAGGAGTCAAGCTCGCCCCCTGGCGTGAGCAGTATGGGAGCGCCACCTACCGCTCCTGCGAGCGACGAGGCCGCTAGCGCATCGGCCGGAGCACCTCCGTTGGCCACAACGACCGCTTTGGCCGGGTTGGCACTACCCTGCGAGGTGAAGATCCGCCCAGACGCCGCCACCGAGGTTCGGTAGCGGTCGGTACCTGAGATACGCGTGGTGGCCGGGTTGACCACAAACCAGTGATCGCCCCAGGCAAACGCGTTTCTGAACTTGAGCATATTCGAGTAGCCGGTGACTGAGGTCGTAACTCCCTTGAGGCTCTTGAACTCCACGGTCATCGGACGACCGGAGACGCCGCGCTCGGTCACACGCATGGCGGCGATCGGATCAGGCAGCACGCTCGCGCTCATCCCCGCCTGCAGCAGTTTGGTCCGCGTGTCGGCCGCAGTGTAGGTCACGGTCTTCCACGGATGAAGGGATGCTCCGGAGTAGACCTCGTAAGGATCGGGCACTCCGCGCAGATGTGGCAGCGCCGTGCCTCCCCATACGTTCTCGTTGTTCTCCGTGTACCCGCCTGAAGTGGACATGAAGTAGGTGGTGACCAGATCACCGTCGTAGGTGACGCACTTGCCCAACGTAGCATCGACAGCCGCGTTGGTGCGACTGTCCTCATGCATCGTGGGGTTCGCGCGATCCTCGCCTCGCGAGTGTCCGCCGTACACCTGATCTCGAGTATCGGTGTAGAGCTCCGCGCGAGTGGATCTCCACGAGTAGTTGCGTGCAGCGACCGCTTGGGCCTTCAGCGCCTCGGCAGGCCATGACGCCGGAGACTCCCGAGGAACGACACCGTACAGGTACTTGGGCATGCTCAGACGATTCACGAGCTTGAGCTTGCCGCCCAAGGCCGCGAGCCTTAGCTCTCCTCGGAAGCGCACGTATTGGTGGTTGTACTGGCCGGTA
>JAHIQC010000411.1 GCA_018902765.1 Actinomycetota bacterium
AACAGTGTACATACCATGCGTGTCTGCTCATCGGTCGCTTCGCTGCCGGCGCTGACAACGCTCATCGCCTGGCCGACCATCGCGGGGGTGTTGGGCATCACGCGCACGACCACTGTACCTGCCGGCAAGAGCGATTCGATGCGCGCGCAGGAGATTCCAGCAGCTATCGAAACCACGACGGCCGAACCGACAGATCCAGCAAGACCAGCAACGACTGAATCCATCACCTGAGGCTTCACGGCAAGAACGACGATGGCCGAGTCAAGAACGGCTTCTTGGCCAGTCGCTACACAGCGTATGCCGTAGGACTCGACAAGAACAGCTCGGCGCTCCGGCGACGGCTCGGCGACAATCACCGAGCCCGGATCAATGGCTCCGGATTCCAGAAGGCCACTAATGATGGCCTCGCCCATTCGACCGCCGCCTATGACGGCGAGCGTGCCGTCGATAATGGTCATTTCACTCACAGACATCCGTTCGTTAGAAAGCGAAGCCTCAGTCGTCAACGGAGAAGAGACCCTTGTCCTTGAGATGGCGGAAATCGCCCGCCGAAACATCTACGTTGGCCGGAGTCAGCATGAACACCTTGTCCGAAACCTTCTGAAGTCCGCCATCCAAGGCGTAGGTCAGGCCTGAAGCGAAGTCGATGAGTCGCTTGGCCAGATCAGGTGCCGTCATGCTCATGTTCATGATCACGGGAGTGCCCTGCTTGAACTTGTCCGCGATCGACTGTGCCTCTGTGAAGCTCTTGGGCTCCACGATATGCATCTTGACCTGCGGAGTCACGCGAGCAACCTCGGCTGGGGCCGTGACGCTTCGCAGATGCGAGCGGTCGGTACGCGCAGCGCCCGTACGTACCCTATCCGAGTCAGGCTCGCGCTCAAGCCTGCGGACCCCAGAAGAACCGGCACTGTGAGGAGACTCATACGCAGCGCGCCCGTAGAAGCCGTCGCCCGCGTCCTCTTCCTCGTCGCCGACCGGTTCGTCGTCGTACTCGTCGTACTCGCCTTCCCAGTCATCACCCAGACCGAGTCGCGACTTTATGTTGTCCCACAGACCCACGTTCGTCTCCTCGCCTGATCAGCGGCTTCACTTGCCGAAGATGGCCCTGCCGACACGCACAATAGTGGCCCCCTCTTCGACGGCCACTCGATAATCGTTCGTCATGCCCATGGAAAGCTCTGCTAAGTCTACGCTATTGAGCGGCATCTCGCAGAGTGAATCACGCAACTCTCGCAGCTCGCGAAAGACCCACCGCGAGTCCTCGGCCCGACCAAAGGGCGCCATGGTCATAAGCCCGCGAACTTCAGTGTTCCCGAGTCTGCTGGCTTCGATAAGTGCTTCCCTCACGTCGGCCGCCGGGAATCCGTGCTTTGACTCCTCGCCCGACACATTCACCTGCAGCAACACCGGCTGGACCACACCGATCTCGGCCGCCTTGCGATCGATGGTATCGAGCAGATGCAGCGAGTGCACGGAGTGGATCAGGCAGGCCTTCCCTACTACATCTTTGACCTTGTTGGTCTGCAGGGTACCGATGAAGTGCCAGCGGGCTTCAGGAAACAGTCCGTGTTTGCCGACGAGTTCCTGAACGCGGTTCTCGCCAAAGTCCAAGATGCCCACGGAGAGTGATTTCTGGATCTCGGCGACGCCAACATGCTTGGTGACAGCAACGATGGTGACATCTTCGAAAGAGCGCCCCGCACAGTCGGCGGCATGTGCCACCTGCCTGCGTACCGCCTCATAGCCCTCAGCGATTACGCTCAATGTGACCGGCTACTCCTCGCTTGCTGCTGTCCCGTCGAACTCCCCAGTCACAAGGTAGGCGATGCGTTCACCGATGTCGACCGCATTGTCAGCGATGCGTTCCAGATAGCGTGAGGCAAGAACCATCGACGAAGCCCACTCGATATCATCTTCGTCTTGCAGGCGCCCGAGCTCACGGAAGAACTGCTTGTACAGGTGATCGATAGGCTCATCGAGATCCTCAAGCTTGCGCGCCAGATCCAAATCGCTCTTCTCGAATGCCTCTGTCATAGCATCGAGCACTCGATGTACAAGGTTGCCTTGCGCCTGGATAAGGTCATACAGAGTCTGAGGTCCGCGACGCGCAGCGGTGCGTTTGGTCGCTTTGGCGATGTTGACGGCCAAGTCGGCCATGCGCTCCAAATGCAACGCCATATAGGTGAGTGAGTAGAGGAGCCTTAGGTCCCTTGCGACCGGAAACTGGGTTGCCATGACCTCAATCGCATGCTCCTCGATGCCCAGACAACGGCGATCGAAGTCCGCATCTCTGGCAATGACCTCCAAGGCCAAGTCGATGTCACCTTCGACGAGAGACCTGACCGCATCGGTCGTCACGTCACTCACATCACGGGATATGCCGAGGACTTCGAGCTTGAGATCCCTGAGTTCCTGCCTGAATCCTTCGCGCATGATGCGGTGTCTCCCTAAGAATCGCCTATGTGATGTCTCGCCATTATACGCGCCGCCTTGGGTCACGGCGCCGGTTTCACCGAGTTGTTACGTTTGGCCTGCGACACAGCGCCTCGATGCGCAGGGCCCAAAGCCCGAATCCCTATCCGAAGCGACCGGTTATGTAGTCTTCTGTGCGTCGATCCTTGGGGCTGGTGAATATGTTCGTGGTTCGATCGTACTCCACCAGGACGGCCGCCTCGCCCGAGTTCTCCTGAAGGAAGAACGCCGTGAAGTCGCTTACGCGAGCGGCCTGTTGCAT
>JAHIQC010000412.1 GCA_018902765.1 Actinomycetota bacterium
CATTCGTACTGGGTCAGACGCACACCACACCGGTCGCCCAGATCGCTTACCAAAGGCCGCTGCTGATTGCGATCGGCACCCTGATCGTACTCACGATCGTGGGCGCGATCGGCGTTGCTATCGCGAGCGCCATCTTCGCGCAAATCACCGGCAGCGGCTCGGTCGACGAGATCGATCGCAAAGACGAGCGGGACGCGGATATCAACCGACGCGGAGAGCTCGTCGGCTACTACGTCTCGTCGGCTGGGGCGGTCGGAGTGCTCGCGTTGGCAATGTTGCGCTACGACACCTTCTGGATAGCGAATGCTCTCTACATGTCGTTCGCGCTCGGAGCATTGGTTGCCTCGGTTGCCAAGATCGTCGCCTACCGCAGGGGCTACTAGTCATGACCAAGCCGACGCGCGTATCAAACAGCATCCGCGCACTTCGTTTTGGTGCAGATGAGATGACCCAAGCCGAGCTCGCAAACAGAGTGCAGGTGACCCGACAGACCATCATCGCGATCGAGCAGGGCCGGTATTCCCCGTCGCTCGAGATGGCCTTCAAGATCGCCCGCGTATTCCGAGTGCCGCTAGATGAGGTGTTCCACTATCCGACTGAGGGGGAGAACCATGACTGACCATCCAACCGTGCTCCTACTGGGCGCTACGGGCCGCACCGGGCGGCTCGTACTGACACAGTTGCTGGACCGTGACGTCGCCGTTCGCGCCATCGTCCGTTCGATCGCAAGGGTCCCGCAAGAAGCACTCGGACGCCCCGGGCTTGCGCTCGTCGAAGCCGACCTTCTCGCGATGTCTGCCGAGGAGCTGCAGGAGCAGGTGCGAGGCTGCGACGCCGTGATCTCATGCTTGGGGCATCCGATCAACCTCAAGGGCATCTACGGCGATCCACGCGAACTGGTCACGCAAGCCATTGAGCGGGTCTGCGGAGCTGTGGCTGCACTTCGACCCTCAGAGCCGATCCGGCTGGTGCTTATGAGCAGCGTCTCGGTTCTGCGGCCGGGCGCCGTTGACGCGCGCCGCAGTGCACTTGAACGAGGTGTGCTCGCGGTCATTCGAGCGCTGGTTCCGCCGGCCAAGGACAACCAGAATGCGGCGGATGTCCTGTGCGACAAGATCGGGCCGTCTGATCCATTCGTTGAATGGGCGATAGTTCGTCCCGACACACTCAGGGATGGGGAAGTGTCCACGTATGCGTTGCATGAGGGTCTGATGGCCAGTCTGGCGCGTTCGGACGACACCAGCATGGCCAACGTCGCAGCCTTCATGTGCGAACTCGTTACAGACTCTGCAGTGTGGGCATCGTGGAAGTCGCGTCTGCCGGTGATAGTCAACGCAACTCCTGCGTGACATTCACCTCTGGGCTTGCGCCGTCCAGAGCTATAATCGTGATCGAGCTTACGTGTCTGTGCTGGGGAGGAAATCGATTGACCGCCAAAGGTCGCATTCTCGTTCTTGATGACGAGCGGACCATCGTCGATGTCGTTTCGATGAACCTCGCTGCCGAGGGATACGGCGTCGATACAGCGCTCGACGGTGAGAGCGCTGTGGAGCTCTTTGATCCATCAGCGCACGTCATGGCGGTACTCGACATCATGCTTCCGGGCATCGACGGCTATGAGGTGGCACGCCACATACGTTCGGTCTCAGACGTGCCGATCATGATGCTGTCGGCCAGGGACACCGATGTCGACATGGCGGTTGGGCTCGGCATAGGTGCCGATGACTACATGACCAAACCCTTCTCGCCGGTCGAACTCGTTGCCCGCGTCAAAGCGCATCTGCGCAGGTACTCCGCCAGCAAACGGGAGGCCGGTGGGCCAGGGCACTCCTCGGAAGATGAGATCATCAGCGTCGGGCCTGTTCGCATTGACACAGCTAGCTTCGCGGTGGCGGTGCGAGGTGTTCCGGTGGAGCTGACGGCGACAGAGTTTGGGATCCTGAAGCTTCTCGCCGCTCACCCCGGCCGCGTGTACACCAAAGCGCAGATATACCAGCACGTCTGGGATGAGGAGTTCGGCGGCGACTTTTCGACGGTGCAGGTGCACGTCCGTCGCCTTCGAGCCAAGATCGAGGACGATCCTTCTGAGCCGCTGCTCATTGGCACCGTATGGGGCATCGGCTATCGCTTCAATCCGGACACAGGATCATGATGCTCACCGCTTCGATCATCGCTGGGACCGCAATCGTCGTCCTCGGCGTGGCGACGGCAGCCTATCTGGTCGAGAGGGCGCGTCGACACTCGGCCCTTGAAGGCATCGTCGAGGGGCTCGATCAGCTGGCAAGCGGCAACCTAGTCCATCGAGTCGTGCCGACTTCTCGCGAGACGGCTGAGTTGGCCTCGGCGGCCAACCGACTTGCAGAAGCCATGCAGGCGTCCAAGTCCGATGCCCTGCGCCGCAAAGAGGCCCACACGCAACTCATCAGCAACCTTTCACATGACCTGCGCACCCCGATCACATCGATCGCTGGCTACGTGGACGCTTTGCAACGCGGAATCGGTGAGGATCCTGCTCGCCACCTCGATATCATCGCCACCAAGACAGCGGAACTCACGCGTCTGGCCGACGATCTGTTCTACCTGACACGCCTCGACGCCGGCGATCTCAGCCTCAAACTCACGCCGGTCGATGTGAGCGAAGTGGCACGGAGGTGCCTTCTGGGCTTCGAGCACGAACTGCGATCGAGAGGCATCGACGTAGTCGTACAGATTCCTGATTCAACGTGCGAGGTCGCAGCCGACGAGGCAGCGCTTGGGCGCGTCATCGGAAACTTCGTTGCGAACAGCCTCAAACACGCCCGTTCGATGCGCCGCCTTGGGGTGGCCGTGGACCGAGATGACGACGGATGCGCCGTTACGGTGTGGGACGACGGCGAGGGATTTCCCAAGGGAGTCACCGAACTTCTCGAGCGCGGGACTTCGGTCGGACCCGGCGGAGGAGCCGGTCTCGGCTTGTCGATCGCGCATGAACTGAGTGCCCGGATGGGCGCAACCGTACGCGTTTCCAGCGTCGCCGGCGAACGGACGTCGGTCACTGTGCTGTTCCCTCGGACCACACCGACCCCATCCACCGAGGAGAACGTATGAAATCCGTATGCATTGCTAAAGCGCCATGTCAGCTCTTCGCGGGAGTATCGATACAGAAGGTTGTATCGGATGCGTGCCGACCCAAAGGTTGGTCGGCATGACTGAGAGGAGACGAACAATGGACTATATGGGGATTCTGAAAGAAGGTTGGGAAGTCACTCTGCGCAACAAGCGCCTGTGGATTCTCGGTCTGTTTGCCGGCGGGAGCGCCGGGCTGTCAACGAGCAACTGGAACTCGGGTTCTTCGAACTCGGGCAACTCGAACGGTTTGCCCTCCGGGTGGGAGAACGTGCATAGCCCTTCTGAGGCATTGCAGCGCGGACTTGATGAGGCAGGCAAGCAGCTTGGTGTCTCACTCGGGACCGCAGAGCAGTGGTGGGTGTTCCTTGCATTCGCGGTTCTGACACTGCTTGTGGTCTGCATTGTTCTTTGGGCGGTTGGTATCGCCGCGCGCGGCGGGCTCATCGCCCAGACGCGCGAGGCCATCGCTGGCCGCGCCACGAGCGTATCTGCCGGTTGGCGGACTGGCCTGCGCCTTTGGGGCCGCGTGTTCGCCGTCGGATTCTTGTTTGCTTTGCCGTTCCTTGGGCTTTGTGCTCTGGGCCTGATAACGCTGGGTGTGTTCGGTGTCCCGGCGCTCATCTCCGGCGGCGGAACTACTGCGATCACAGCAGGCCTTGTTGGTATGGGACTGGTGCTCTCGCTGATCGGTCTGGTCGCGTTTGCGATCGGGATCATCGTGAGCATCCTGGAGGAAGTGGCTTTGCGTCACGCCGTGCTTGATGGCCAGGGAGCTCTCTACTCGATCAAGGCCTCATGGGCTGATCTCAAGGCCAAGAGGGGTGTAGCGAGCATGTGGCTCGTGATGATTCTCGTGAGTATTGCCGCCGGACTGGCAGCTGCGGTCTTGCTTATTCCTGTCGTCATCGTGCTTGGATTCGTTGTCGCGGTCTCGGTTGCTGCCGGGGGGGAGACCATGCTGTGGTTGATCGCTCCCGCTCTGTTGGTTGTGTTCCTTGTGGGCGCAACGCTGAAGGCCGCGTATTCCACGTTCCGAAACACGGTATGGACTTCGTTCTACGATCGTATGCAAACGCCTGAGCTTGGCGATGCTGGTCCTGCAACACTAGAGCCCGCCGTCATCTGATATGGCTTCCACACCGGTCATCGAAGCTATCCGCCTGACCAAGGCGCACGCCAGACGCCAGCTTCTTGACGAAGTGTCGCTGTCCGTGGCTCGCGGTGACCTCTATGCGCTCGTGGGAGGGGCTGGTTCTGGAAAGACCGCCCTCCTGCGAGCGCTCGTGGGGCTCTCATATCCGGATACAGGATCTGCTCGAATCATGGGGCAAGTGCCTGGGCCTGGCGCCTACCGTGTGTTTCAACGCGTGGGCTTCCTTTCTGCCGATCCACCGGTTCGTCGAGGCGTGAGTGTGCGACATGACGTCGAGATGGGCTTGTCCTTGGCCGGCATCGTCGAGCCGGGTGCAGCAGATAGGGCGCTGTCGCTCCTCGGCATACAAGATCTGGCCGAGCACCCCGCTGCTTCGTTGGGAGACGACGACCGCCGCCTACTCGGTATCGCGCGGGCGATTGCGCCGAGTCCCGAGCTTCTGGTGCTGGACGAGCCCACTCGCGGGCTTGGTGGATTGGAGCGTCGGCGGGTTCTCGACCTGCTTCGCATGTTGTCCGTTGAGCGTGAGATCACGATGATCGTGGCGACGAGGGTCGCAGATGGCGTCGTCGAATCAGCTTCGCACGTCGGAGTGATGCGCGGAGGCAGACTGGTCGCGGAGTTTGATCGCGAGGGACTGCGTGAACGTGGGCGCGAGCATGTCGAGATCGTCGTATCAGATCCTCCGCGCGCAGCCCTGGTCCTTGAGGAGCGGCTTGGCCTTACGGACTTCGCGGTGTGTCAAGAACGCTTGATCAGGATCTACGTGCCTGGCACGCGGGTCAGCGAGATCAACTCGGCGTTGGTGGCCGACGGTATCGAGGTCACCAGCTTGAGCGTGAACGCTGGTGCGCTTGTGGAGTTGCTCGAGCGCCTGTCGGGCGAAGGCGAGGCTTCCCAGTGATCACGCGACTGATCAGGGCAGAACTGGCTGGGTTGCGCCGTTCGTTGGTGGTGTGGCTCGGTATGTTGCTAGTGGTCGGTGGATCTGTTGTTGCGCGCCTTTTGGCCTGGCTCTCCAACGGCATCGGGCGTACCGAACTGGGTGCGCTGCCATTCATGCGACCGGACATGAGATGGAGCGATGCCGCCATTCCGCTTGCGCTTCTCGCGTATCTGGTTGTCGCGTCGTACGTGTTCGGCCGGGACTTCGAAGACGGAAACATCGATCTGGTCCTTACCTCACCGGTCAGTCGCGAGGCGGTCGTTACAGCCCGCATGATCGTGACCGCGGCGAGTGTGCTTGCGCTTAGCCTGATTGGCTGGGCCGCCGACGTCGCGACCCATGCCATCCTCGCTTCTTCTCCGCTTGACCCTGGTCCTGGGATCCCGGCCTCAGCCGCGATCGCTTCGGCCCTGGCGGCAATCGGGACGCTGCCGGTTGTGGCATGGGCAGCCATCCGCTTCCGCGGCGTCTTGCCTGCGCTTGGCCTGGGAATCGGGATCCAGATCACGGCGCTGGCCCTGGGCGGGTTTGCGTTCGTGCGTTTCCTGCCGTGGCTCCTTCCGTCGACGCTTGCTGCCGGGGAGGGTGCCTCATTACTTGGCCTGGGGCTCTCGGCGCTGTTGTTTGCAGGAGGCCTGGTCGCAACGGTCCGGGAGCTTCGGGCGGTCGACTTGTTCGAGTAGGAGCCTCAGGCCCACGCGGTCAGGATCGGCATGCTCTTGTCAGACGTAACCGTGATCGCGCCCACCGGGCACAAGTTCGAGCACATCTGGCAGATCTGGCATTCGGCGGGGTACTTGGCGATCGCCTGTTTGGTCTTGTCGTCGAAGCGAAACACGTCGGTCGGGCATGTCGCCACGCAGGTCTTGCAGCCCATGCATCGGCGGGGGTCAACATTTTGAACAGCCATGATGGCTTCCTCTCTCTACTCCAGCCCAAGAAACGCGAGCTCGCCGGGGAATCGGGACGTATACCGAGTCTGGTAGTCGACGCTCATGTCGGGCTTCCATTTGTCAGGGATCGGCTCCTTGCGAAGTGCCATCGAACCGTCTTTGCCTTGCTCGATCAGCACCCACGCCAACCAGTTGTCGTCGTCGCGGGCGGGGAAGTCCTCGCGATAATGGGTTCCTCGGCTTTCGGTGCGCATGAGCGAGGCGCGCAGCTTCATCTCGGCGTTGAGCAGCATGTTCTGTGTTTCATGTGCGAGCTTGAGGTCGTGTGTGTCTGATGCCACGAGCAGCGGCACCATGTGCTCCTGCAGGAACATGATCTGGGTTAGCGCCGCTTCAAGACGGTCCTTCTTCTGAACCATCAGAACGTAGTAGGGGAACATCGCGTTTTGCAGCAACTGCGTCACCCATGCAGGTGAGTAGCCGGCTTCCCGTTCGCGAGGAGCCATTACCGCGCTGCGTAGCTCTTCCAAGGATGCATCCGCGATGCTTGGCGCGGTGATAGTCGCCGCGTATGCAGCCGCGCCCGCACCAGCCCGAAAGCCCTGAACCGCAGAGCCTGAGCTCGACAGGCCGACGCCCGCGTATGACGCACCGCACAGCATAGAGGCGAGCCCGTCACCAGCGGCCCAGAGTCCCGGCAGATTGCTGGCCCCGGTCATGTCGCTGGGCCACACACCCTCAGCCTTGTGTATGCCAAGGCCGGTGGCTGCACCTCCGACTTGTGCGCCCCTGGACTGTCCGGGCCTCGACCCACCTGCGGACTCGCCGTCTGAGGGGGGACCGCCGGCAGACTCGCCGCCTGGCGCAGGACCGCCGACTGCTGCTCCCGCGGGAGGCTCGCTGCCTTCTGGGAGACCATCGGTCCCTCCGCTTGGAGGTCCGTCAGTACCGCCACCGGGAGGTCCACCCGGTCCGCCGGAAACCATCTCACCCGTGTGCGCCGCAATCGCCTCAGTCAGCAGCATCCCGCCGCCCGTGGCGCCATGCGTTTGGGTCACGCCGGCTTCCCACATGCCCTGCCACTGTCCGTAGCAGTCAGCGGGCGACTCAGCGGATGCCTTGTGGAAGTCGTTCCATTCCTTGCCAGAGATCGTTGCTCCGGCACGGTACGCCATGGCGTCGCCGTCGGATGTGAGACCGCCGATGGGAAAGCCGGAGGCCTTGAACGAGCCTGCGCCCGCAGCTAGGACTGTCGACTTGGCGATGATTGCGATGGTCTGCTCTTCGTCGAGCGAGAATCCGATGGCGCCTATGACCTTCCCGTTGTCCATGAGCAGCTCAGTGAGCATCGTGCGCTCCACCATGCGGATGTCGTCGGCCACGAGCTTGTCGCGCAAAGCGAAATGCGGGTGGCGGATACTCTTGTCCTGGAAACCCCATTCGGTCATCGCATCCCAGCACGTCTTTGAGTCTTCAAACTGTGCTTCGAGCCAATCGGGGTTGTTGAGGTACTCGCTGGAGATGGCGACGTTAGCGATCATATCGGTCTTGCTGTCGCCCGCTGATTCATCGAACACGTTGAAGCCGTTGGCCCAAGGCGTCTGGCCCGAGCGGCCAACCATGCCCTTATCCACGAGCACGACGCTTTGACCGGCCTTCTTGGCCTCGACGGCAGCGAACACGCCTGCGTAGCCGCCACCTATCACCAATACGTCGGTGTCAATGCGGGAAAGTGGCATGTCGTCAGCAGCAGCGACCGCCGCGTTATTGGTGAGCAGGCCTCCCATTCCGGCGAATGAGAGGGCGGCCAGGCCGTATCCCGTTGCTCTCAAGAAGTCGCGCCGATCGATTCCTGTGGTTGTCACGTTACTGGACATCACTGGCCTCCTCGGCAAATGCG
>JAHIQC010000413.1 GCA_018902765.1 Actinomycetota bacterium
ACCACTTTACGACCACACTCGCATCGATGACCGCGAGCGGCAGATCAGCGCTCATGACGGTGTTCCTCGGCAGATCGCGCCTCGTGGACGAGCGCCACGGTGTCCGCTGAGGTCATCCCAAGCTCCACGCCGATCGCCTTCATTCGCCGCGCGGCAGCATGGGCCTTCAAGCGGCGCAGCTCAGCCTCACGATCCATCTCTGACGCCACGATGTAGCGAGCAGATGCCTCTTGGATGAGTCCGCTGCGGGTGAGACCCAGAACGTCTGCCTCGGCGTCGATTCGTTCGAGTAGCTCGCCGGGCATCGAGATGTTGATCTTGGTCATCTCAACCTCCGAACATGGTAGAGAATTACGTTCTCTACCAACATACCACACTCGCACCCTAGTGATCGCCGGGGGTCATCGGCGGTCCTTCTCTTTGCGCGCGGAGTACTCTCCCCGGTCCTCGGCGATCACGTATCTGCGTTGGGGATCATTTGCTGCGCTGCCGACTTCGATGAGAAGACCGGAGTCCACAAGCGCGCGTAGCCGCGTTCGTGTTGCACGGCTCGTGCGACCGATGTGCTCGGCGAGCGCCGTGGTGGATAGCCCTTGAGGCGCATCGCTCAGCACGTCGAGTACGCGCTCATCGAGCGGGTCGAGCTGGGGCGCGTATTCGCGCGACGCGCGCAGGGTGACTCGGAACCTGAGTCCGACCTCGCGCAGTTCGGGATCGGGCAGACCAGCAGCGCGGCACGCGGACACCATCCGCCCGATGCCGCTCCCCCATTGCTCGATGAGGCCGATCTCGCGAAAGACCCGGCCGATCACGCGGTTGCGTAGCTTGGAGACTCCCTCATAGAGATCCTCGAACGTGAGTCCCGGCACCAGAAGCCCTGGGTTCTCGACCTCGATTCGCTCGTCGTAAACGGCGATGCGGAGGGGCCCACCCTGTTGCGAGTAGTCGGCGTGCACCACTGCGTTCACGATGGCCTCTCTGAGCGCCATCTGCGGGTACTGCCAAACGTCGGCGCGCCTCGCCCCTTCCAGTTCCATGCGCACGGCGATGTTGCGCCTGACGAACGCGAGTGCCTGATCCACTGCCTGATGCAGGGGCGCCGTGATATCGAGTGAGTCGACGATCACGCTGCGGTCGTCGCCGCGAAAGCGGGCGGCTTGAATCCACGCGTCAGGGAAATGCGTCAGCCGATCGCTTCCAAAGAGCAAGGTGCCGCCCACCGTCGGCACTCGACGTCCCTCTACCGTGGTGGTGAGCCGGAGCGTGTCGTAATCCGCCGGCCTGACGCTGCGCGTACCCTCGAAAGCATCTTGGATCGCTTGCGCCTCGAGTGAGTGCTCCGCCAATTCGGGCATGGGCTGCTCGTCGTACGTATGGCCCTGTGCGACGCGACCAAGCTCCGCTACGAGCGCAGGGTCGGCGTGCCGGTTCGTGGAGCCCACGCGCACATACACGCCCTCGCGCGCACCTTCGGCTTTGAGATGGTACGGCCGCGATGGGCCGGGATAGATGCGAGCGACCACGAGCGACGAATCGCGCCACGCCACGATTTCGATGTCTGGAACGATTCTCGGCACGACTGAGTCCGCGAAGATGTTGGCAAGCCGCTCCTCGGCCTGCAGAGGGTCGTCTACCCCCACAACCTCGCACGACTTGTCAGCAACCCCGATCACGATCCGTCCCCCGGCCGTGTTCGCGAACGCGACGGCTGTACGAGCGATTGCCAAATTCGGCGAATCGTCGCGCTTGAACTCGAGGGTCTTGCCCTCGTGCTGCTTGAGGATATCCGGGATGTCCATACTCGGAATACTACTCGGAAGTCGCGCGATGCCCAAGGCTTCCGAGTAACGTGCGCTCTCTAGCGATCAGTGCCCAAACGATCCTGCCAGCCTTCCGGATCGTGGCGCGCATGCATGCAAGCCACGACTCTGACGAAAGGCTCGTCGATGATGAAGAACAGGCCGTATGGGAACCGTGCGAGTAGGGCCCGCTGCGCGTCACCGTGAACTATAGGGAACCGCGCGGGCTGAGTCTCCAGGTGCGCAAGACACTCATCGACCCTGCTAAGGAACTGCAACTCTAGTCCCGGTGACCTGCCGCTGTACCAAAGAGCTGCGTCAACAATGTCATCTTGCGCCTCTTGCCAGACGTCGAGCTGGAAGCTCACAGACGACCTCGAAGTTGCTCCTCGATGCGCGCGCAAGCCTCTGCCCAGGATGTGGCTGGTTGCGGGTCGAGCGCGTGCGCATCAACTCGACGATCTATCTCATCACACTGCGCCGCACTCATCGGAAGACCGTCCCCCGACGCGGTGATGCTGTCCCATAGGTCCTCCGCAAGTTGTATGCGCTCGGAGACCGTGAGTGCGTCGAAATCAAAGCTATGTGCTGTGTTGCCCATGTGGTCAGTGTGCCCGCTCTCGAATGCTTTCGCAACGCTTAGACCCTTGATTCAGCAGCACGTTGCTAGGCGACGCTCAATCGCTTGATGTGAGCGCCCTTGCGCTCGAGTTCCTGTTTCGCATCCCAAAGATCGACCGCGCGCTGCGCATTGAGCCAGAACTCCGGCGAATTGCCGAACAGCTGCGAGAGCCGCAGCGCCATCTCGGGGCTTAGGGCACGACGCTCGCGCAGAAGTTCGTTGACGGTCTGACGCGAGACGCCAAGGGCGTCCGCCATGCTGGCGACCGTCAGCTCGTAGTCGGGCATGAAGTCCTCGCGCAGCATCTCACCCGGATGAGTCGGACGGACGGTGCGCTCTTGGGTGTTGGGGATTGCCATGGTCACACCTTCTCTCAGTGGTAGTCGCAGATCTCGACATCGTAGGCGTCCCCGTTTTCGAACCGGAAGCAGATCCGCCACTGGTCGTTGATGGAGATGGAAAACTGGCCTTTGCGGACGCCACCGAGCGCGTGAAGCCGGTTGCTGGGCGGCTCTTGTACGTCCTCGATGCGCGATGCGTAGTCCACGTACTCCAACCGACGGCGGGCGCGCCTCGCAAGGTCGGCGGCGAAGCGCTTGGCTTTTCCGGTGGCGTAGATCTCCTGGGTGCGCTTGTCTGCGAACGTCTTTATCATGTCACGATAGTAACGCGTCACGTGACACACGTCAATGCAGCGGATTCGGCTTTCCGTATTCGCC
>JAHIQC010000414.1 GCA_018902765.1 Actinomycetota bacterium
CGACATGGCCGGATTCGCGGCACTTGAGTGTTATGGCATCGTCGGCATGGCGAGTCCCACAATGCGTGACGGTGTCGCCAAGCTTCTGTCGCGCGACCGACTTCGCAAAGGCGTTCAGATCCGGAACTCCGATGGCGGTGTGCGCGTCGACCTCTTTGTTCTCATCGAGCATGGAACCAACCTGGCCGAGGTCTCTCACAATCTGAGCAACCGGGTCAGCTACGTCCTTTCAACCATCGCCGACGTGAAGGTCGACACCGTCGACGTGCACGTTCAAGGTATCAAGGTCCGCAAGTAAGGCACGGAGAACCCATGACAAACACATCCCCCGCAGGAATTCTCATAGCGGCCGCAGCCGCAGCGCTCAAGGATCGGGTCGAGGAGGTCAACAAGCTCAACGTCTTCCCCGTTCCGGACGGTGACACCGGCACGAACATGTCGCTCACCATGGAGGCGGTTGTCGGGGAGCTGGGCAACCTGAGCGACGCCCCTGGCCTCGATGCGGTATGCAAGGCGGTAACCCACGGATCTTTGATGGGTGCTCGTGGCAATTCCGGCGTCATCCTCTCCCAGATACTCCGAGGAATGTGCGACGTGGTTGGAGGCGCAGATCACATCGACACGAACTTGCTCTCCTCGGCGTTGGAGCGAGCTGTTTCGGTCTCATTTCAGGCGGTGCGCAAGCCCGTCGAAGGCACGATGCTCACCGTGCTCAAAGATTCTGCGCGCGAGGCCAAGAAGGCCGCGAAACAGGGAGCATCGCTTGATGCGGCGCTCGATCGGGTGCTGGTTGCGGCCTTTGATTCCGTGCGCAACACGCCTGAGCTTCTACCGGTACTCAAGGAGAACGGTGTCGTGGATGCGGGCGGCTTCGGCCTGGCGATACTCGCCGAGGGCCTGGTTGCTGCGTTTCGCGGCCGGGAGATCGACGTAGCTGACGTTTCCATAGGCCCGGCCCCGCTGCTCGGCATCGAGCCGGCCAACGACTGGGATGACGACGAGTATCTCTACTGTACGGAGTTCCTCCTCATCGGCGAGGATATCGACCTAGCGTCGGTTCGCGATTTCATCGCGCAAGCTGGCGGTAGTGAACTGGCCGTCGGGTCCGGGGACACGTTCAAGGTGCATGTGCACACAGACGATCCGGGCTCTGTTCTCGCGTATATGACGGGAATCGGCGAGGTCGCAGAGGTCCACATCAACAATATGCGTCAGCAGACCGCAGCTCGCGCGGAAGCGATTCGAGCCGAGGGCGAGCCCGACCACTCGGGCGACCCGGCACCGTACGGCATCGTGAGTGTTGCCGCAGGTGACGGACTCAAAGCGATCCTGTCGAGTCTGGGCGTCGACCGGATAGTCAATGGCGGCCAGACCATGAATCCGTCGACCGCTGAGCTTCTCGAGGCAGTCGCTTCAGTGCACGCCGAGAGGGTACTCATCCTCCCGAACAACAAGAACATCGTGATGGCGGCCCAGCAGGCGGCCGCGCATGCGGACAGACCGGTCGGCGTCGTGCCGACGCGCAGCGTCCCCGAGGCGTTTGCGGCGCTGTTCGAGTTCGACCCTGATGCTGAGATATCTGAAAACATCGAGCGCATGAGCCAGGCCGCTGCCGGTGTTCGGACCGGCGAGGTCACCACTGCGATCAAGGACTCGAAGGGTAAGGCCGGGCCTATCACAGCGGGGCAAGTCATCGGGATCGCAGGAGGCGAGATCGAGGTCGTGGGCGACAACGTCAGTGATGTTGCGGTCGAGTTGCTGCGCGTGATTCTTGATCAGGGAGAGACGGTGACCGTGCTCGCTGGCGAGGAATTCTCAGACGCGGAGCTCGAAGCGCTGGAGGCAAGGATTTCCGAGGAGTTCTCCTCGGTGGAGGTCGAATCCCACAGGGGAGAGCAGCCGCTCTATCCCGTGATCGTGTCGGTCGAGTAGGCAATCAAAGGGGTACTCATGTCACGTGTAGGGATCGTTTGCGACAGCACGTCCGATTTAGAACCGGCTTGGTATGACCTCCACGACGTGGCCATGGTCCCGCTCAAAGTCCTGTTCGGCGATGAGACCTTTCTGGATTGGGTCGATTTCGCCCCGGCCGAATTCTACGAGCGCCTGACTGCGGCGGCGCAGCTCCCCAAGACTTCGCAGCCGTCTCCCGCTGAGTTTGCAGCCGCGTACGCGCGTCTTGCTGAAGCGGGTTGCGACCAGATCGTTTCCATCCACCTGACAGCTGCCCTTTCGGGCACGTTCGAGTCCGCAACCATGGCTGCGAAAGATGCAGCGATACCGGTTCATGTGATCGACACCAAGACGGTGTCGCAGGCTACGGCTCTCGTAGTCAAGGCCGCAGTCGAGGCGCGTGATGCAGGTGCCGACGCCGCCGAGATCGTGCGTGTCGCCCAGCAGGTAACCGATGACGTCTCGCTCTTCTTTGTGCTCGACACTCTGGAGTATCTGGTCAAGGGTGGCCGCGCAGGCAAAGCCCAGGGCCTTGCCGCGTCGGTACTCAACATCAAGCCGATCCTCACGTTCAACTCAGACGGCATCATCGAGCCGTTCAAGAAGGTCAAGGGAACTCGCAAAGCCATAGCGGAGCTTGCGCGACACATGGCCGCCGACGCACTTGCGAACGGTCGCCTGCGGGTCTCCACGCTTAGTGCATGCGCCCCTGAGTTTGCCGAGGAGTTGCGTGCCGCATTGGACACGGCCGGAGTCGACTATGAGTTCGAGAGTGTCGGCCTTATCGGTTCAGTGATCGGCACGTATGCCGGACCGCGCGCGGTCGGCTGCGCCTACTACCACATCCGCTAGGCGTCCCGATGGCAACGGCGGC
>JAHIQC010000415.1 GCA_018902765.1 Actinomycetota bacterium
CAGGAACACGAGTTCCGTATTCAGATGGCACACCCCGATCATCCGATCGCCCAATGCGTGCAGCTTGGGCGGCACCGACAAACCACCGACCGGTACGTCGAGCACGTCCTCCACCTCGTCGACGACCAAGGCCACGAAGCCAGTGCCGAGCCGACAGATGATCATCGGAGTGTCGAGGCGGTACTCAAGATGTGGCAGCCCGAGCAGCGCGCGCATATCGATCGCTGGTATGACGCTGCCTCTCAGATTGATCATGCCGATGACCGCATCGGATCCGCCGTGCGCCTCAGAAAGCGCCACGATCTGCTGTATTTCCTGAACACTACCGATAGGCAGCGCGTAGCGTTGTCCACCAAGGTGGAACGCCACCATCTGCTCGATTGCGATCTCGGCGCCAGCCGTGTCGGCAAGTTCGGCCGCATCTTCCGGCATGTCGCAGCTAGCCAAGCCCTCGACGGGCTCGAGCTGCTCTGCGACCGCTTCGGGAGCCTCAGGTTCGGCGGCGGCGACCACGTTGTCCGCCTCCACCATGACCGTCTCTGTCTTCTGTGTCTTCTTGCGGGGGGTCATCTTAAAGTTCGCCCGATCATTCCGTGAAGCGCAGGACACGGTTCAGTTCTTCGGGGCTGACAAGCCCCTCTTTGACCTTGGCCAACCCCGACGCAACCATCGGCCGCAGACCAGCTGCTCGCACCGAATCCGCGATCTGCTCCGCAGTCGCGCCGCGCGAAATGGGTGCCCGCACCGGCTCGGTGAAGGGCAGGACCTCGAATATACCGGTCGCGCCCTGGAAGCCGGTGTTGGCGCATGCAGGGCAGCCGGAGCCTCGCTTGGATGGGGTGCCCGCTTCGGCACCGGGAATACGATCGGCCAGCGGGCTCTTCTGGGGAACCGAGCAATGAGGGCAGTTCATGCGAACGAGCCTCTGTCCTACACCCAAAGTGAGTGCCGAGGCCAGCGAAACGGGCTCGACACCCACGTCGAGCATGCGCCGAACACCCGAAACGATGTCGCCGCCAGAGTAAGTGGCAATCACGAGTTTGCCCACGCCTGCAGCCTCCACGGCCAAGTGGACATCCTCTACGGACTGCATCGAGTCTATGGCTATCACGTCGGTATCCTGACGTATGCCTGCTGCGAAATAGCCTTCAGCGCCTACCGGGGAACCTGGACTGACAAGAACCTGGGAGACGGCTGGGATCTCGTAATCGATGGATCGCTCCACGGAGTAGACAGTCTTGCCGAAATGAGCTGCGTGCTGCAGAAGCGCATAGTAGGTCGACGAACGGCCACCCGCAACCGGTGCGCACACGAGCAGTATCCCTTTACCGCGCTCGATCATGGCATGCAACGCCCGTACTTCGGCTTCGTTCATGCCCAGCTCGGCCAGGCCGCGAGGTGCTGCCTTGTCCGCAGCCACTGAGATGACTACGCGCTGACCTGCAATCGTGGGCACTGCGGAAACCGTGACGACAAGGTCACGATCGCCTATCCGGGACTTGACCCGCCCAAGCGCCGGCCTGGTCGACTGAACCGAAGACAGGCGCGCGAAGTTCTTGAATCCCTCGACGAGAGCCCCTTGCATGGACAAAGGAGCGCTCGCGATCTTCTCGAGCCGACCGTGCACTCGATAGACGAGGAAGAAGTCATCCTTGTACGGAAGCAACTGGATGCGATTGGCGCCGCGCAACACGGCATGCTCGAGGATGTCTGAAACAAGCACGGCAACCTTGCGAGCGTCGGCCACCGCAAGCACATCCAGGTCGATCGCCGGCGGCCCTTCAGGTGCCGCCGTCTCCACCACGGCCTCGATGGTCTGGACTTCGACAACAGCGGGCTGCTCCTCGGCGAGGGGCGCCTCTGTGACCACAGGCATGTCCTGCTCGACTGGTGCCTCGAAAAAGTCAGTAACGTCTACTTGGGGTTCCTCGGCCAGGATCGATTCCGGTGTGGCGTCGAGCAACCTTTCGGCGAGCTGCGCAGGCGTCTCGACAACGGGCTCGGGAGCCTCTACCACGTCCCCGTAGTACTGCAGGATCGCGGCCTTCACCGAAGCGGAGTCCGACAGAACGGCTTCGACCTCGAGGCCGAGTTCGGCCGAGAGCGAATCGAGTTCGAACACGTCCATTGCGTCACCGATGGCCACGGTGAGCATTCCCTCGATCTCGAACATCGGCAGCACGTTGCGGGCTCGCGCCACGCTCACGGGAATCAACAGCAATGCATCATCGTCCGGGGCATAGCTCGAAAGGTCGACGCGAGGGATGCCGAGGTCTTCTTCCATGGCGCTCTCGACGTCAGCGGGCGTGACCATGCCACGCTGGGTGAGCACCGCGCCAGGCGTGACGTTGCCGGCCGCTGCGGCCTCGGTGATCGACGTGATCTGCTCGATGGTCAGCAGGCCGGCGTTGGCCAGCGCATCGAGGACACGTGATGTGATCGATTCAGGCATCTCGCCGACCTACCCCTGCACCCGTGAAAGCTCCTCGGCCACCGCGGCCAAGAGGGTCTCAGGCTCGATGGGCTTGGTCAGGTACTGGTTTGCTCCGGTACGAATCCCGGTAGCCATCGCCTGCTCCTCGGTCTTGGCAGTGAGCATGATGATGGGAATGGCCTTGTATTTCTGGTCGAACTTAAGCAATCGGCATACCCGATAGCCATCCAGCTTGGGTAGCATCACGTCAAGCAAGATGAGATCGGGCATCTCGGCCCGAGCGGTCTCAAGCGCCTCAGCGCCATCAGCCGCGGTGATGACCTCATACCCGCCAGACAGAAGAATCGCCTTGATCATCTCGAGAATTGTCGGGCTGTCATCAACCGCAAGAATACGCGCACTGGCCATGCTTTCTCCCCTCCGGATCAGATGCCGGTTCGCAGTGTATATCGCCGTTAACGGCGCACACCTTCAGGCATCATCTCGAGCCCTTACGACACTCTATCAGACTACGTTCGACAGTCTTCGCAAGCAGG
>JAHIQC010000416.1 GCA_018902765.1 Actinomycetota bacterium
CCAACAAGTAGCTGCCGCCCAATACCAAAGGGCCTAGTTCCACAGACGCATGCCCTGTTCTAACTGTCATACTGTACACTATGTACAAGTCGTACATCACCAGGGAGGCGATAACGTGGCTGACACACGGAGTGCAAAGTCCGTGAACGCGTTGGAAGCGGGGCTTGCTTCTGCCGATAGCGAGGACCAGGACTCTGCAGGGCCTCGGGCCAGCTATCGGCTCACACCTCAACCGGTACTCATGGTGGCTGAAGCTCGAGCCAACTTCTCACGGCTCCTCTCGGACGTGGATGCAGGTCCCGAGAACAGCGTGCTGGTTGGGCCGCGCGGCAAGCCGAGTATGGCCTGCGTGTCCTACACCCGGTTTGAACCGATTCTGAAGCACGGCAACAAGGCCGAGAAGCTGGCATTCCTGGTCGTCGAGGAGCTACTACCGGACGCGCCTTTGCATCTCAGGGTGCCCGCAGTAAGGGAACTGAGCGTCCTCCCGATGGAGGATCTGGAATTGCTGCTGCGCATCGACGTGCTTCCGCTCCGCGATACTGAAATGAGGGCCTTGCAGCAGCGAATGCGTCATCCAGAGGCACTCGAGCGACTCACCAAACGAGCAAACCTCGCAAAGGCCATCGCGGATGCCCGCGAATCGGGCTTCTATGATGTGATTGAAGACGCCTCCAGCGAAGTAGTTGATCGCGAAGGCGCGTCGAAGTGAACGCTGCTCTATTCCTGGTCGCGCGGGTGGAAGCGAGTGGGCTCGACAGCCTCGGATGGCTCCTCAAAGATGAAGGACCCTACGCGCAGAGCGGATCGTGCCGGCTCTGTGCCGGAGGTTGACCCCGCGATGGCGGAACGCGTACTTGGGAAACCGGTCGTCGTGTGCGACGACGGACGACACTATCGCCGCGAGGTGACCAACGTGGGGCCGCGCCAGAAGTTGCTCGTAGGCCAGCCGCTCTCGCTCGAACCCGCAATCATTCAGCCGTGACGCCAACAGCTAGGCGCGCTCCATCCCCAACCCGCCTACCGCGATAGGGATGTCAGCGCGTCTGCGAGCAGCCCCGCGAACTCCTCGGCGTGCTTGATTGCGGACTCACCGGGGTAGTTCCCCGGTTGTGGCCAATCGAGAGCGAGACCTTCGACTGGCATCCGGTCCGAGACCGCTTCAAGTCCGGCGCGCAGCCGCTTCGAAGCTGAATATGAAGTGGCCTCGCTCGCGGCTTCTGCGATCGAAGACCACAACAGGGCGATCAGATCGAAGGCGGCGATCCAGTCCACGTACTGGCCAGCGCCGGGAGTTGTGCCAATCGGTGCGGCGAGTCTGTACTGCACCGTTCTGCCTTCGGCCCATGCGATTGCCAGGCCGTCATTGGCCATCGCCGCAAGGTAGTCTGCCACCTGCTTTTGCCCATAGCCCGATCGCGCAGCAACCAGCCTCCCGTGGGCATGATCATGCGTCGAAAGATAGAGCAGTGCCTCGGCTCGAACGCCAAGTCCGACAAGCGTCCTTAGCCTCAGACGCGTCAGCGCCCGCGAGCGTACATTCGGCGGCACGGACATGCCGCGCAACTCGAGAGTGGGACGAGCCAGTCCCCTTGAGGCAAAGAACTCATCAACAACTCCGGGGACGGGCAAGGGCGTGCCGTCGACCCCGGTGAACAGCACGCGTGCTCCATAGGTGACCGCCTCCTCGCGTGCGACGATCACGTCGGCCGTCCCACTCCACTTCTGCTCGGAGCCGTACACCCGCATGAACTCGACCACGGTGGCGGTCACTTTGGCGTCGTGAAAGTGAACTCCCCTGCTCATCCGCCTCAAGCGCGTCACGTCTAGCCGATCGGAGAAGCGAGTCAGCCAGTCGAGAACCTCGTCGAACAGTCTCGGGTCATACGTGCCGAACCGAGTCGTGGCAAGTAAGAGCGCCTCGGGGTCGATCACCGCCGCCTGGCTTCCGCGAGTCCCGGCGACACCGAGTTCAGTCCACTGCGCCCACAGAAGTCCGAGGACAGCGGAAAGCAGTCTACTCCTCGATACTGTCGAGGACATTGGGCACCCCCAGATACTCTGCCAACCCACGCAGCTGCGAACGGAAACCCTCAGACGGATCGTGCCGAATGACCCACCGCAGTGCGAATTCTATCTCCTGCTCAGTCGGCAGCAGCGCAACCAGGTCGATGGCGTGACGACCGCCGACGTCGGCGGCGGCGTAGGTCTTGAAGCAAATCTGGTCCACACGACTTGCGAAGTAGATCGTAAGGGCTGAGCCGTAAGCGGCGGGCGTGAGTCTTGACTCGAAACCGGACGGCAAGCCCACGTCCATTAGGGAGGAGGGACCAACGTTGATCCACCATCTCTCGATACCGAACTGCCGCGCAACCTCGGATGCCGCCTTGATCACTGCGTCCGGCAATGCGCTCAGGGCGTGGACTTGAACACCGGCATCGGACTCCTCCAGCGAGGCGACCACATCGATATCCTTGGTGGGCCGGTCAACGAGGCCGAGTGCGCCCAGTGCCGCTCCGCCGATGACGCACAACCCTATGTGCGGCGACGCCGCACTCTCAAGCTCCACCCCAAGCGCATCGAGTAGCTCCTCGATGTTCCTGCCTGCCACCTCGGACATTGGGTCTCCCATGACGTATTCTATATCGTCATTATGACTACTTACACGAAGTCGTCAAGCGGTCGCTCTACCCCACCACCTGCACGCCCTCGAACCGCGCATGCGCTCGCACATCCGCTGACCACAGCGTGGCGCCGATTCGCTCGGCCAGAGCTGGCGCAAGCGCATCGTAGAAGCTGCAGCCCAAAAGCCCGCACTGGTCAAACGCCGAGCGAGCGACAGTCGCGTCCAGTCCCACAACCGTCAGATCGAGCGCCGCGAGCAGCTCCCAGACCTGTCCCCCCAGTTCGGGGCCGCCTCGGCGAACGGCGACGGATACTACCTCGTGAATGAAGTGGGATGGCACCACGATGCGGATGCGAGCATCGCGGTGATCTGCCAGTAGCTGCATCGCCTGGTCGCGGCCGGCCTCAGGCTTGATCCATTTCACGCCTACCGATGAGTCGAGCACCACGAGCTCGCGCTCACTCATCGTCGGCCACCTCCGGACCGCGCGGCAAATCGCCCAAGGCGCCTTCACCGCGGATCTCACTGAGGTACTCGAGTCCGGAGTGCTCATCGTCACCCCACTGGGATGCAACAACATCGAGGCCGGCGAGCGCATCATCGATGCGCGTACGTCGCTTCGCCTCGAACTGGGCGGATTTGCGCTCCACTACATACGTAGCGGTCGCCTCACGGATCATCGCGCTGCGGGTAAGCCCGCTCACGTCCGCGAGCGCATCCAGATCGCTCACGAGTTCCTCGGGAAGCGAGATTGAGAACTTCTCCACGGCCATAGCGGGCTCCTCGGCGGTCGTACTATTTGGTCGTACTCATGGTACGACCGTCCGCAGCGCGAGCGCAAGTATGGGTCCAGGGATTCGGTCCCTACTCTGGTCGAGCCTTCGCCGCAGAATCGAACAGGCCCGGGGTGATGTGGCAGTACCCACCCGGGTTCTTCTCGAGATAGTCCTGGTGATACTCCTCGGCGGGGGTGTAGCTCTTGATGGGTTTGACCTCGACGGCGATCGGGTCGTCGTAGCTCTTCTGGAGCTTGGCGAGCGAGGCCTCGATGATCGCGCGGTCGGCAGGGTCGGTGTAGTAGACGCCGCTTCGGTAGTTGGAGCCCACGTCGTTGCCCTGGCGGTTCACGGTGGTGGGATCGATAGCCTTGTAGAAGAGGTCCAGCAGGAACGAAAGCGGCGCCACCTCGGGGTCGTACTCGACGCGCACCGTCTCGGTGTAGCCGGAGTTGCCAGTGGTCACGTCCTCATATGTGGGCGACTCGATGGTGCCGTTCGCGTAGCCTGACTCCGCGTCGGTAACGCCGTTGATCAGCGACATGTACTTCTCGACGCCCCAGAAGCAGCCGCCCGCTAGGTAGATGGTAGCCATGCCCTCACCTTCCGGTTCACGTATGGTCGTGGTCACCTCGACGCTGCGCTCGCTCGTATCGATAGTACCCGCCTGCGTGCAGCCCGAAAGCGGCAGCGCCACAAGCAGCACGGCTGCGATCAGCACGCGTGCAGACGGAGGATAGAAACGAGCCATGGTTCCACGCCTCTCGTATCGGGTTCATGCCGATGAGAGCAAATGCCGTGCAAGGGTGAGGGCTCCCGCGGATGTGCGCTTCGATATCAACCGCTGATGGCGGCGAGGTTTGACCAACTGTATCCTGTGGTATACAGACCGCGACATCGCGAAAGCCAAAGAACTCGCTGCGGGACTGTGAAGGAGGCAATAGACATGGCACGCACCAAGACAAAGCCGTTCGATGCGGCCGACTATCTCAAGAGCGAAGACGATATGGTCGCCTATCTCGAGGCGGCACTCGAAGAGGATGACCCCCGCGTGGTGGCGGCCGCACTCGGCGACATCGCGCGCGCCAAGGGCATGAGCCAAGTGGCCCGTGATGCCGGTCTCGGCCGTGAGTCTCTCTACAAGGCTCTGTCGCCCGGAGGCAATCCCGAGTTCGGTACCGTGATGAAGGTGGTTCGAGCTCTCGGACTAAGCCTGCACGCCAGCCGCTGCGCGTAGTCCCCCTACGCCCCGGCGGTCGCAGGCGCGGCCTTCTCCTCGGCAGGTATCGCCAACATGAGCGCGTAGCGTACGAGCACGTAGAGCACCATGAGCGCCGCGAAGCCGTCCATGGCCGTCACGGCGAGCTTGGGGATGAACGATCCGGCCGCGGTGGTCGCCAGATAGCCGCTCGAGAGCTTGAGCGCGATGGCAGAGATCACGAACGGGAAGGTGAGCGAGGCGCAGCTGGGACAGAAGCTGTTCGAAAGGATGCGCGGCAGGCGCGTCGCGACGTAGAGCAGGCTTACGGCCGCCATGGCGAGCAGGGCGTAGACCACGATCGGCTGCTTGACCTGCATCACCGACAGGTAGCCGGCGAGCAGCAGGCTGGGCGGTGCGGCAAAGATCGCGACGGTGGGGAGCGCGAGTGCAGGCAGGTCGCCGTGCTTGAACAGGCGGTAGATGACCACGGGCAGGATCGCGAGGTACCCGATCATCCCGGCCCACACGAATACGCGGCCCAGGGGTGCGGCGTCAAACGCCGGGCTCGTGACGCTTGCGACCACAAAGCCCACGAACACGAGGAACCAGCCGGGCATGACCGTCGCGAGCTTGAACGAGGCCACGTGGCGCGTCAGGAACACGGCCACCAGCAGCAGCTGCAGCGCGAGAGCCGCGAACCACAGGCCTTTGGCGGCGCCGGGGGCGTAGGGCTTGAGGTAGGTCGCGAGCACCATCAGCGCCATGAAGAACGTCGGGGACACCGCGAGTGCTGCGGGGTTGGCGAGCTCCTTGCGAACGCCGGGCAGGTCGAGCGCGACGCGTGCTGCGAGCAGCAGCAGCAAGCTGGCCGCGATCACGCCGCACACAGCGCGAACCACTGGCGAGTACGGGAGCAGCAGGTTGCCGAGCGCTGCGGTGCCCAAAGCGAGCGCGGCCATCGGGATCGGGATGCGGCGGATCAGCGACATCGCTCTAGACCTCCCGGGTCGCGGTGTCGAGCTCAAGCTCGCGGGCGATGATCTCGGCGGTCTTGGCGGCCATCTCGCCAGTGAACGCGATGCACTGCGCCTTGTGCTCCCCGCTGGCCATGTCCATGCCCTTGGTCTGCACGCTGCAGCACAGCACACGATGGCTGTCGCGAAACGCCTGCTGAAGCTCGTTTGCGAGCTCAAGTGTCTTGACCGAGCGTGCATCGGCCGGTGTGCCGGGAGTCGTGCGTCCGAACACGTAGCCGAGCGCGATGACACCGCCGGAAACGGCGCCGCACATGCACTTGGAGCGGCCGACGCCTATCGGGAACCCGGAGGCCGCCGCGATGAGCGCATCGGGCATCTCGGGGGCGAAGTTGTCGCGCACGGAAGCGACCACGGCCTCGGAGCAGTAGTAGTTTCCACGCCGAAAGTACTCCTCGGCATCCGTCTGGATCTGCTGCACATCAAGAGATGGACTCACGAATACCCCCAACGACGAGTGGATGTCTGCGTCGTAAGGATATTTGATAGTTCGTATAAGGACAAGCCGCGCTTGTGTGGCTGGCCGCCCCCGCGCCGAGAGCCTACTTCGCTTCTTTGATCGGGAACGGCAGCTCAAAGATCGACGGGTCGATCTTCTTGCCTGCGGTGAGGTTCGAGAAGATGCGCCGCGTGGTGCGCAGTTCGTAGGGCGAACCGTCGTCGTTGGGAGTGTCGCCGCGCGTGAGCACGCCGATGACGTCGCCGTTCATGGTCAGGTACGTGATGTCCTCGGTGTACCAGGAGTTCGCCGCCCCGGCCAAGTCGTCAAGCTTCTGGATCTTGTACAAGACCCGCTCGGCCCCGGTCGAGTTGTCGCGTCCGTCAGCCGCGCTGTCGGTCGCCGGGCGCGAGAACTCCGCCAGATAGCGATCGACGCTAGCTACCGAAGGCTCGCAATACTCGCCATCGAACTGCACGAAGTACGCGGTCTTTCCATCGGGCGACATGATGTCGCGCAGGTGTACGCCGCCTTGCCAGATCGAGTAGCGGAACTTGCTACCATCGAGCCACAGCGTTCCGGTGCCCTCGAAGGACTTGTTGCCATCGGCCTCGACGCTTTCGAGCTTGAAATCGCCCGTGAGAGAGTCCGCGTCAAAGAACTGATCGAGCGTCGGGTCCTCGATGGTGCCCGCGGTCTTGCTCGAGCCCCCAGAGCTACCGCAGCCTGCAAGCGAGCCGGCCACAAGCAGTGCGCTCAGCACGATGAGTATCGTGTGCTTGAACCTTCGCGACATCTGAAATCCCCTTGTCTCCCCTCGGCGCTATCCCGCCGACTCGGCCGGGCACCTACTTGTTCACGAACTTCTCTCGGTAGATCGCGACGGCCTTCAGAAAGTCGTCGTAGTTGGTCGCAAACGTCTGAGAGCCATCATCTCCCGTGAGCACATAGTAAAGGTACTTGGTCTCTGCCGGGTGCGCCGCGGCCTCAAGCGCCTCGAGGCCCGGGTTGCCGATGGGACCGGCTGGCAGCCCCGCGATAGAGTACGTGTTGTGCGGATAGCCGTTCTGCAGGTCCTCTTTGCGCAGGATCTTTGTGCCCTCGGGTAGGCCGTAGAACACCGTGGAGTCCAGCTGCAACTTCATGCGGATCTTGAGACGGTTGTAGACCACCGAGGAGACCAACGGGTATTCCTTCTTGAGCCGCACCTCGCGCTCGATGATCGACGCGATCGTCACGATGTCGGGAAGCGTCAGGTTCTTGGACTCGGCAAACGTCAGATCGAGCTTGGCGCTCGCATCATCGAACGCATCGAGCATCTGGCCCACGATCTGTTCGGGCGTCGTGCCCTCCTTTATGCGGTACGTCGCCGGGAACAAGAAGCCCTCAAGCGAGCCGCCGTACGCGCCCTCAAGGTACGGGTGCTCGCCGGCAAACTGCTCCGCGCCCGTACTCACGAGCGTGAACATCTCGTCCTCGTCCACGCCGGCCTGCTTGGCGAAGCGCGCCGCGATCTGCCGTATCGTGAAGCCCTCGGGGATCACGATGTCGAAGTACACGATGTCCGGGCCCTTGTTGAGCTTGGCGAGCACGTCTTCGTACCCGCTGCCGGTCACGAACGCGTAGGTGCCGGCCTTGAGCTGCCCGGCCACATCCGAGTTGCGGGCCTTGAGGCGGAACATGAGCGCGTTATCGACCACCCCCGCCGAGGAGAGCGTGCTGCCGATATCCGCGGTGCTCGTCCCCGAATCGATCACGATCTCCACCGACTGTCCGGCGGCTATGCTCGGTCGGTCGGGCCTGAGCAGCATGTACCAACCGCTCACGCCAGCGGTGAGCGCAAGTATGACGAGCAGGCTGAGTATGGCCAGAGGCGCCCGGCTGCGTTTGCGCGAGCGCGAGGATCGCGTGGGACGTTGAAGGGTACTGCTCGACATGAAGCCCCAATCAGGCAGTGAAGCTCAATCCGACATTGGTCTAGCGCGGCATCACATATCCGTACTTGGCCAGCACGCTTTTCGGGAACTCAAAACGCACGGTCACGAGCGGATCGACGACCTGGCAGAACTTGAGGTTGCCCACGAGGCTCATGAGCATGGCGCCATCGTTCAAGGGCATGCCCGCTATGTCGGTCAGGAACCCGAGCATGCGCGCAA
>JAHIQC010000417.1 GCA_018902765.1 Actinomycetota bacterium
CGCCGCAACGATCATGAGACCGGCAAACTCAGATATCAAGGCACGCCGAAGAATGGTAAGTGTGTCCTCCGTAGATCCAAAGAGCGCAATCGGTATCCCCGACTCAGCCGCGCTGCGGCAAACCTCCCACATCAGCGTGGGTCCGAAGACACGCTCCTGCTCAGGAGCCCCGAGCGCGCGCATGCCCCAGACTATCGGCACTCCATCAGGCACATTCATGTCCGAACCCCGCAGTGCCGCTGCAAGAACGTCGTCGCGCGATGCCTCCATCGTCGAATGTACATTGACTGCACAGATGTACGCAGAGTGCCCATCGGCTGAAGCACGTACTATCTCCCGAGTCGCGTTCGCCAGACCGGCCACCGCCAACGGGACGCCTAGAACCGACACGGAAGTAAACGACCCCAAAGACATTCGAACCCCGTCGCACGATGTGGACTACCTGCAGCTCAATGACAAGTTCCATCCTAACAGCCGTGCCTCGCGGCTCAAACAAAAACATCAACGGACCACACGGTCTGCTCGGGACGCAGCTCACAGGACGAACTCTGTGCGATTGCTCACAGTTCGCACTAAGGCGCACCCACTAATCGGTCGATTACCTACTTAGAGGTGTGACTCGTCATGCCCCGTCAATGCATGCGTGCGTGCACCGACATCGGTGCCGTGAGCCGGAGGTGGATCAGTGTCATTCGAATCGAGCCGTTCCCGTTGGACCCTTGCGACTCTTGCTGTGGCGTTTGTCGTCGCCCAGGTCCTGGCCGGCGCACCTGACACCGTCAGGGCGGAACTGTCTCCGACCGACACGTGGACGTACGTTGGCTCAGTCGCGGATGGAGCTTCGGCCTACCCTGAGGCGCTTGCCATCGACGGCGCAGGCAACCGCTACCTGACATCATCCGACTACGCCAATCCGAATGCAGTGGTCCAATACGATTCGATTCTCAAGTTCTCGCCGACTGACCCGGCCACTCCGGTTGGAGAGTGGGGTTCGTTTGGCTCAGGCACCAATCCCCCTCAGTTCGACTGGCCTGCAGGTATCGCCGTGGACTCCACGGGACGCATGATCGTCGCCGATACCGATAACAGCCGGATCATGATTCTTGCACCGAACGGTACCTATGCAGACTCGTTCGGTACCGCCGGAAGTGGCATCGGCGCGCTGAATTGGCCCATGGGAGTCGCCGTCGACTCCAGCGACAACATCTACGTCGCCGACACCTTCAACGGACGGATACAGGTCTTCACATCCACGGGTGGCTACGTGACTGAGACCACACTCCCGCTTGCAAGTCCGCGCCCTGATGGAATCTGTCTTGATAGCGCCAGCAATATTTACGTGGCAGACGCCAACAACAGCGTGGTTTACAAGTACGCATCCATGGGTGCCGGTGTGATGCCGACCCTCAGCCTGGTGGGCACCTTGAACCCACAAGGCGTCTCTGTTGATGCCAACGGCACCATCTTCGTTGCGGACACACTCAACTCAAGAATCGCCGTATACAATGCCGCCGGCACCTACGTTACGGCTTTCGGCGGTGCTGGCTCCGCGCATGGACAGCTTTCCTATCCAGAAGACGTCGTAGCCCGAAGTGACGGTCACGTATTCGTAGCAGACACTGGCAATGACCGTATCGAGGAGTTCGTGTATACGCCGGACGTAACCGACGTGACGCCACCAGTCACGACCTCGAACATCCCCGTCAACTGGCGCAAAGCGCCGTTCCAGGTCAGTCTGACCGCGTCAGACACCGGCTCCCCGGTCAGCGCGACATACTACTCGACCGATGGCAACACGCCGGAGACTCTGTACTCCAATCCGGGATTCACCGTCGGTGCCGAGGGCACCACCACGGTCAAGTACTACTCGGTCGACGCCAAGTCCAATATCGAGACCATCACGACCGAGCAACTCCGACTGGACAGCACCCCCCCAAGCACAACTACCGATGCATTGGCCCAGTACATCGGAAGCGCGTCATTCAAGCTGTATCCGACGGACTCACTCTCAGGCATCGCAACAACATGGTTCAAACTCAACAACGGCCAAGCCACCCTCGGCACCGACCTTACGATCGGCGTCGCCGGCCTACACAAGCTCGAGTTCTGGTCCGAGGACACAGCGACAAATATGGAGACCGTTCAGACTCGTTGGATCAACATCCTGCCGGTCGACGACGATCCCCCTGTCTCCTCGGTGAACTTCGACTTCCAGTGGAGAACGCAGCCCACCACCGTCACGATCAGCGCGACGGACATCGTGGCCGGTGTTTCCGCCACCAAGTACTCGCTCACTAAGGCACCCGC
>JAHIQC010000418.1 GCA_018902765.1 Actinomycetota bacterium
CCCACTGAATATCAACCACAGGCAGGCGTTGATCTTGGATCGCGCGCTCCGCTCCCCGACCACACCTTTCACCATCAAACACCACGCCCGCACCCGAGAGCTTGCGTACGAGACCGCTCGCCAGGACTTCATCCGTTTGGTTGACGCTGGCTATCTCCAACAGCGCACGCGAGGCAAGGCTTTCGAATTCAGTCTCGCCCCAGACGCCGCGAAGAGAATCGCCAAGAAGTTGTCGTGACACACACGACAAACCGGGCCCGAGCGCGTATGGCCTGAGGATCGTGTCGGATAGAGAGCAGAGAGGAGCGTCATGAGCGAGTGTGCGATCTGTACAGAGAGCCTGACCAAGCACTACGGAAAGGTGGAAGCGCTCAACGACCTCGACCTCGACATCCAGAAAGGCGAGGTGTTCGGGTTCCTCGGCCCGAATGGAGCGGGAAAGACCACCGCCATCCGCACGATGATGGACGAGATTCGTGCGACACGCGGCAGGGTCACGATTCTGGGAATGGACTCGCACGAGAAGGCTGTCGAGCTTCGCCAGAAGGTCGGCTATCTGCCCGGCGACCTCGCTCTGTACCCCAACCTCACCGGCCACGATACGCTCACCTTCTACGCGAACCTACGCGGCGGAGTCGATTGGACGTATGTCACAGCGCTCGCCGACCGTCTCGATGCCGATCTCACCAAGAAGGTGGGCGATCTATCATCGGGCAACCGCCAGAAGGTCGGTCTGATCCAAGCGTTCATGAGCAAGCCCGACATCATAATCATGGACGAACCCAGCTCGGGCCTCGATCCGCTCGTGCAGCGCGAACTCCAGAAGATGATGCGTGAAGTCGCCGAGGAGGGCCGCACGGTATTTCTCTCGAGCCACACGCTGTCCGAGGTCCAACGCGTCGCACATCGTGTGGGCATCATCCGCCATGGGCGCCTGATCGCGCTCGAGACCGTACAGGCGCTTCGCTCCAAGGCGAGGAGACAGGTCGAGATAGAGCTCGACAGGCCTGCGGATGTCGCGGACTTCCAGGCCGTCGAGGGTGTGACGGATGTCCGAGCGCAGAACCACCACGTCGTGATGACTTTTGGCGGTGACATGGGCGCACTCCTCAAAGCCGCCGAGGACCGCTACAACATCGTGGACATCTCCACGCAATCAGCCGACCTCGAAGAGATCTTCCTCACCTACTATCAGGACGAGGAGGCGAGCGCCTGATGCTGGCCAACGTCTTTCTCAAGACGATTCGCGACCGCTGGCTCGGCTGGACGATCGCCACAGGTGTCATATGGTCCTTCGTGCTGTTGGGGTTTGCTGCCTATTCCGGCCTTGATCTCTCGATACTCGCAACATTTCCCGAGGCGTACCGGACCCTCATCGGCCTTCGCCCTGGCATGGACGCCGGAGCGTTGTCGATTGCCGCGATCTACGGCACGTATGGGTCGATGACGTTCGCCGCCATGGCGCTCGCGATGGGTGCCGCATCGATCGCTGGAGAAGAACGCGCAGGAACGCTCGGGCTCCTGCTCGCCAACCCCAAGAGCCGCACCCATGTCTTCGTGTCGAAGGTGCTGGCGCTCCTGCTGCTCATTGTCGTTTCAACGCTGGCCATGTGGGCTATCTCTACTGGCAGCGCCAGCACGATGAACATCGCTTTGGGCGACCTTGATCTCATGGCGCTCAACACTCACATGCTCGCGAGCACACTGTTCTACGGGCTGCTCGCCGTTGCTGTCAGCGCCGCCACCGGTAACCGAGGCGCTGCGATAGGAGCGAGCACGGGCGTGCTGGTCGTCGGGTTCCTCGGCGCCGGGCTATTGCCGCTGATCGAAGGCGGCGAGAAATGGGCCAAGCTGTTTCCCTGGTACTACTTCAATGGCAGTGAGCCCCTGTATAACGGCATCGACTGGAGTCACGTCGGGCTGCTACTCGGAGCGGCGGCCGTCTTCGCGATCGTCGGGCTTGCCGGATTCAGCCGCAGAGACCTGACAGGCCAGTCCGTAGGCGTAACCATGATCGATCGTCTGCGCGAGAATCCCATTACCAAGAAGCTCGCCGATCGCCTCGCCGGCTCTGCCAGAGTTTCGTCGATTTGGCTCAAGACCGCTTCGGAGCACCAGATCGCGCTCGTGTCTGCGTGCTCATACCTGTTCTTCGTCCAACTGATGCTCGGCCCGTTCTACACCGCGCTACCTCGAGCGGCGATC
>JAHIQC010000419.1 GCA_018902765.1 Actinomycetota bacterium
CCACCTGGACCGAACCGACGCCATGGACTGTGAGCAACCGGGACTTCCCACACCAGGGCGACTATCGCGTGACCGCGGTGTGGACCGAGTCGTCCGGCTTCGAGATCGACCGTGCCACCACCGAGTTCTTCTCGATACCGGCGCTCGGCTGGCCGCTCTTTGGGCTGACGTTCCTCGGCGGAGCATTCGTGCTCTGGCGCCGCCGAAACGCGCTCACGCCCGCGCTCGTGCGCATCCGTCAGGGCGGTGAGGCGGCATGATCACCTCCGTCTGGATCCTCGTCGTGCTGACCGCGCTCTGGGCGGGCCTCACGTTCTCGCTTTGGCGCGGCCGCCGCTGGCTCGCGTTCTACCTCACCGGCGCGTTCGGGTTCGTGCTACTCGCGATCTCGTTCATGCGCTCGCTCGGCATGGACGCGACTGTCGAGGCGCTCCAGGCGCAACAGGTCGTGGCGCTCGCGACCCGCATCGGGCTCGGGCTCGAGGTACTGGGCGCAAGCGGTCTGGCCATCCCAAACCACACCGGCTGGGCCGTGTTCGACATCGGTATCGAGTGCTCCGCGCTCCTTGAGATGTTCGCGTTCACCGGCCTCGTGATGTTCTACCCGGCGTTTTCCCGCGGACGCAAGGCGGGAACCATCGGCCTGGGCGTGGTGGCCACGTGGATCATCAACCTGCTGCGTATCCTGCTCATCGTCGCGATCATCAACCAGTTCGGAACCGGCTGGGTCTTCCCGGCCCATGCGGTGTTCGGACGCGTCTTCTTCTTCGCGGCCACCATCGCGATCTACTGGTACCTCGTGACCCGCCCCACGATCACCATCGTGGGCGCGCAGCTCGACCCCGAGGAGGCCGCCGATGAGTAGCCTCGTGGTCTTCATCCTCATCTGGGGCGTCTGGCTCATCACGCCGGTCATGATCGACGGCATCGACGCGTTCGTGCGCATCATGACCGTCTGGCTCAAGCGCGGCGACGCGCTCGCGGATCCGCTGGACGACGAGTTCCTCCCGACCATGGCCATCATCGTGCCCGCGCACAACGAGGTCGCGGTCATCGACCGCTGCCTGAACTCAATCAAATCGCAGGACTACCCGAGCGACCGCCTCGAGATCATCGTGGTCGACGACGGCAGTACCGACGGTACGGGCGACGCGGTCGAGGAGCACGTCAACGGCACACACGAGCCAGCGGGCGACCTGCGCCTGCGCGGCGAGCCGATCAAGGTCGGCCCGTTCGCGGGCAAGCTCACCCTCGTGAGACGCGAGAAGGGCGGCAAGGCGAGCGCGCTCAACGCCGGCATCGCGCTGACGGGCGCCGAGATCGTGGTCAACATCGACAGCGACGTCGTGCTGGCGCCCCACACCATGCGCGCGATCGCGTCCAAGTTCATGTCCGACCCGGATATCGGCGCGCTCACCGGCAACATCGAGATCGACTGGGACATCCTCGAGTCGCGCGACGAAGACGGCAACGTGATCGTCGACGAAGACGGTTGTATCGTGCCGCGCGATCTCACCTGGCGCGAGCGCTACCTCGCCAAGTCCCAGTTCCTCGAGTACCTCGCCTCGTTCGATCTGGGCCGTCGCGCACAATCGATCACCTCGACCATGTACACGCTCGCCGGCGCGTGCTCGGCATTCCGCCGCGAGGTGCTCACACCCGAGTGCACCTACAGCTCCGACACCGTCTCAGAGGACACGTGCCTCACGTTCCAGCTGCATCGCAACGACATCAAGATCGGCTTTGCCGAGGAGGCCAAGGTCTATCTCGAGCCAGTCACCACGTGGGACGAACTCTACGCACAGCGCGCCCGCTGGACCCGCGGCCAGCTTGAGGTCTGCGGTCAGAACGACGATATCGTAGGCAAGCGTGGCAGCCGTTTCGGTCGCGTCTCGGTACCCAAGATGTTGCTGTTCGACCACACGATGGCGTTCCCGCGCCTCATCTGGGCACCGCTGCTGCTCATGTTTCCCATGCTCGGCTACTCGTACAGCATCATCGCCTCGGCGCTCATCGCGATGTACCTCTTCTATGTGTTCATCGAGATCATCGGCACGCTCTCGGTCTTCTCCATCGCCGACCCGCACACTCGCAACCGCATCGAACGCTCCGGCTGGACGTTGCTGCTGCTCCCCGTATACCGTTTCATCGTGTTCCACTTCCGGTTCAGCGGATTCCTCGTGACCCTCATGGAAGAGCAGCAGTGGACGATTCCCGGCCCGATCGACGGCACCCGGCGCGACCTGCGCGCGGTCGGCCTGCGCTCGATCGAGTTCGCGACCAGTCTCCTCGGCGGGTTCCTTGCGACGAGCGTCCGCGTCGGGCGCTTCGCGGTCTCCGTGATCGCTCCGGCTCTCATCACGATGCTGCTCGTAGTCGCTTGGTTCGCCAGCCTGTTCAAGCGATCGGCGTAGACCGTGCTTAGTGAGCCCACTCAGCGCCGTGCAGGCGGGTTGCTTGTGGCGCTCCTCGTGGCTCTGGTCGCCGGGTTGTTAGTGGCGTGGAGGGTGGCCATAGCCGTGAAAGTAGGGCCCGGCTGGGACACCTATGCCTTCCTTGCGAACGCGGCGGAGTTCGCGGGCAAGGGATTCGGCTACACGGAACCACATCGGCCGCCTTTGCTCCCCTATCTCACCTCTGTCGTATTCAGGTTCGCGCCGCTTTCCGAGGCCGCGATCCAGTGGATCGATGGCGCGCTGACGGTAAGCGGTGTGCTCGCTCTCTATCTCCTGATGCGCCGCCGCTTCGAAGCCCCGCTCGCGCTCGCGGGCGCGCTTGCGCTGCTGGCTGTGACGCCGCTCTGGCAGTACACAGGTTTGGGCTACACGGATACCGCCTCTGTCGCCCTCTCGGCTTGGGCCCTCCTCGCGGCCATCGCAGCCACGGAGCGACACCCCGCGTGGTACCTCGGTGCCGGATCCCTGTTCGCTGCCGCAGCCTTGATGCGATTCACCGCGCTACTAATCGGGTTCGCACTTGCCGTATGGGTACTGTCGAGGTGGCGCCCGTTTAGGACCGCCAAATGGATCCTTGGGGGCGTCGCTGCGGCCGTGGTCGCTTATCTGCCCGCCGCCACGTACTACCAGGATCGCTTCGGCGAGCCGCTCTTCCCTTTTGTCTTCGCGTTCGGCATAACCGAGACCATCACCGCACCCGGAGGCGAGGGCTCGGTTGCAGATCGAGCGCTGTTCTATCTGCGTGAACTGCCGGGGCTCGTGGGACCTGCCGGTGTGTCGTGGTTCATCCTCATCGCGATGCTCGTGAGTGCGTCAGGGATCTATGTGGGTTCCATCGCGCACCTCAGCAGCAGACGGCCACGGCCTCGCCCGCTCGCTCTCGCCGCCGTGACCTCGGCTCTGGCGGTGTATGCACAGTTCGGTGGTGGACTGGTGGCTCGCCAGGTAACGATACCCGTCGCAGTCGTGTTCGTATGGCGCGCTCTAGCCCCGTTGGACGGTGAGTATGACGGTCCCGGAGTCCGCGTGTCGGCCCGCCCCCTCCTCGACGCCACGATGTTGGCATGGTTTCTCGCTTATGCAGACTTCCACGGCCACCTCGGCGTGCAAGTTCCGCGCTACTTCATCACCATGGCGCCCTCGGTGCTCTACTTCACGGTCTTGGGCTGGCAGCTCCTGATTGATCACGCACGCGAGCATCCACCCGCGATCACCGAACCTGCTCGCGGACTAGTGCCCGGCATCCTGAAGACACTGCTCGTCGTCACGCTCCTCGTCGGGGTGGTCGCTCGGGTCGTCACCACCCCCACAGAGCCGGATCGCTATGTGGCAGCCGCACGCGAGTCGGCTGATTGGCTCACGCGAACCGACCCCGCGTATGCCGAGGAAACCATCTACTCCGACGTCTGGCCGCTCACCAGCTGGTACCTGCAGACCAACGTCCGGCCAATGCCTTCCTTCGAAGAGACCCGGGCCTTCGCGCATGAGCTCGACAAGAGCACCGCCGGGTACTTCTTCACACTGCGAGGACGGCGCTTCGGTGCGTACAACGAGGTACGCACCGATGGTCCCCTCACTGTTCTGCAACGCACATCGCAGGTTCCGGTCCCCCTCCCGCGAATCGCGTACCTCGGAAGCTCGTGGGACAACTACCTTGAGAACACGACCGACTATTCGTTCTACCTGGACTCGACCGCAGGACGCTACGGGTTCGAAGGCACCGCTTTCCTGGACGCGCTTTCCGCCGAGGAGATGCGCGGCTACGACGCCATTTCCGCCGCAGGTTTCAAGTGGCGCAGTCACGCCGATTGCGAGAACGCTCTCCGTGAGTACGTCGAGGACGGAGGGGTGGTTGTGATAGATGCATCTCAGAACCTTGGAGGGCTCGCGTATTCAGTGGCGGACACGATCATGCTGGACACTGTCATACGGAGGCAGAGTGTCGATGCGGACGCGCAGATCGGCGTCGCCCCAGCGTTTGCGGCTGCGCATCCCGAGATCGGTGCGGTCAACGCTGAGGAGTTCATCGACGAGACCGGCGGACAGTGGCGCGGCGCGGTGTATGAGGCCCGACCGGGGCTGCCGGCGCTCAGGACGCTCGCCACGCTCAACGGTAAGCCCGCGATCCAGGTTCAGGCACTTGGCGAGGGTCGCATCTACTGGATAGGCTACAACCTTGTGTGGCA
>JAHIQC010000031.1 GCA_018902765.1 Actinomycetota bacterium
CACTTTTTCGATTCGGGACGCATTCATCTCCGACCTCGACGCTCGCTGCCGCTCTCGACCTTTGAGCTTCGCCAGCTGCAGCGGAGAAATCTCCTGTACAGGCAGAAACACATTGAGTTGATTGACCAGGTCCAGTGACGCGTGAATGGCGACAAGGTTCTCCAGCTGGACCCTTCCCTGCTCAGCGTTGAGGACGGTCCTTCTGCCGAGGCCCGCACGAGATGCCACCTCGGCTTGAGTCAGATCGGCATTGAGCCTCGCTTGCCTGAGCCTTGCGCCCAGTTCCTCTGCGATGGCGGCGGGTGTCATCCTATCAAGTTCCATAGTGTGACCCATTCTGTACATTGAACTTGTAATTGCGACTTAATGTGAACGATACTGCACATTGTAACAGACAAGCGGATGCGGATGCTCGTCATTCTTCGGCTCCCTCGGGGCCACGCGCTCTTCGAGGTGTGGGACGGCGGACCTGAAGCCTGAGAGATCCTCGTCGCCAGCTGCCATTGCCGGGTCTCCTTGCACCAGCCACTCCCACAATGCCATAGTCTGCTAGACGCGTTCCGACGGTAGGATTCCCTATCCAGGGGCGTCCAGGACAAGCCACGGGCGTCCTGCACGTCTCCCGCGGTCCGCCCTCGCCGTGCCTGCACCCAATGGCGTTGGGGGGTCTGCCAGCTGTCGCTCCTTGCCTTGGGTGCCGTACTTCGTTGGCCGCGCCAACTGTGTCTGCGACATGGACGACGACGCAGCTCGACGAGGTCTTCAAAGCGCTGGCATCGGAGCATCGACGGTGTCGCATCACATGTCGGTGCTTCGTGGGGCCGGACTTGTGGACGGTCGCAAGGATGGGCTCTGGACCTACTACACCTTGAAGCGGGATGTTCTTGATGAGGCGGCTCGGGCCCTGCGCAGTCTCTAACACTGCTCGCAGTAGACCGTCCCACTCGACCCGAGGAGTGAACCGTGACAGGCAAGGACGCAACTGAGGCGTCGGCTGTAGAAAAGAGCCCGTTGGCGGCGGTCATCATCATCCTCGTGGTGGTGGCGATCTTCGCGGGTGTGCTCCTGGCCAAGGCGACCAACGGGTCTTCGGACGCGTCCACTCAGGTGCCCGGGAATTCCGCGAGCTCAGGGTCTGTCCCGGTCGGCGCAGTGACGATAACCAGCACACACAACGATGCGGTCACCGACTACGAGGCTGCACTTGCGACCGGCAAGCCCGTCTACGTACTCTTCCACTCGCTGAGCTGTCAGCCGTGCGTAGAGATCTCAGCCGTGGCCGACAAGATCATGCCTGGCTACGAAGGCAAGGTGGTGTTCGTCAACGCCATCAGCGATGACCCGTCAGGTCAGCAGCTGGCGTCGCGGTTCCAGTTCCAGTACATTCCCACATCGTTCTTCATCACCCCCGACGGCAAGGTGGCCGACTCGTTCACCGGCGCCATGTCCGACGTCGACATGAAGGCGCGGCTCGACAAGTTGATCGCCCAATGAGCATTGAGTCTCTCGCATCGCAGCTGACTGGCGGTTCGCTCGGGACCGTTGCGGCGTTCGGAATCGCATTTCTCGGCGGCATGGTCGCGGGCTTCGGGCCGTGCGTGTTGCCCATGCTTCCAGCCGTTTTCGGCTACGTGACCGGGCAGGTCGCCGAGACACCGGGGATCTCGCAACGCAGTGCGTGGCGCAAAGGGCTGGCTCTTTCGGCGACGTTCGTGCTGGGGATGAGCCTGCTGTTCGCTGCGATCGGAGCAGCTGCCGCGTTGCTCGGGAGAGCACTGCTGGTGGGTGCGTGGGCCTACTACGTGGTCGCGGCGATCTGCGTCGTTCTTGGTCTGCAGATGATGGGAACCATCAGCCTGCCCTTCGATGCGCTGAACCGCTTCGTGCCGAACACGCGCCCCGAGCGCCGAGGGTTTCTCGGGGCGTTCCTGTTCGGGATCTTGTTCGGGGTCGTCGCGTCGCCGTGTTCAACTCCCATACTTGCGGCGATTGCCACGATAGCCGCCACCCGTGGATCGGTCCCTCAAGGAGCCCTACTGCTCTTCATCTACGGACTCGGCAAGGGTGTGCCACTCATCTTGCTCGGTCTTGCTTCAGGCTCACTCGTCGTCATGCGCTCGCTTTCGCGCGCGACGGGCGTTCTGACCAAGATCGGTGGTGCAGCGCTCATCGGCGCCGCCGCCTACCTCGTATGGCTCGCGTGATTCCCCAAGGAGATGAGATGGAACAGATAGCGATCAAGATCATAAATCCCGAGGCCTGCGGTTGAGGCGGTGCACGAGTGTACTCGGGCGGTCCGCTCGAGGAATTGGACTACTCCGAAGGTTCGACTTGAGCCATGCCTGTCGAATGGCACCTCCACGTGTTGGAGGAACGACTCAAGCACGACTTCGGCCACGTGTTCGCAATTCAAGCCGTCGATCTGTACGGCGTATCACTCGCCGAACAAACCGCGGCAATCGATGCGATGGTTGAGACCCAGGGCGACTTCCCGATCACTTTGGTCGACGGAGTGGTGGCATGCGTGAGCGAAATCGACATAGATGCGATTGCGGCGGAACTCGGCCGAAGGATCGAGTCGCAGTCGTCACACCCTTAGGCGCCCGATTATTCGCCAGCGCAGCGCCGTCCACCTGCTCGAAACAGAGTCCCATCGGTCGACGACGATCCAGTCCGCCTCAACGGCCCGACCCGTCTATCGCCCCGGATGCCCTCCTCGGCCACCCATCATCACGCGAAGCAGTGGCAGCGCCGAGGCGACCATGAGCACCTTGGCGAGCGTAGGCTCAGCCGGGTAGAGAATCGCGCCGGCGACGAGCAGTGCCGCGAACACGAGTGCCATCGCGACCCGACCGACGGAGCGTTCAAGCCGGCGCACCCGCAGGTCGAGCAGGGGCGTTTGCACACTGAACTCTCCACGCTCCATGAGCGTCAGCACGCGGTCAGCGCGTCCCGGGAGGCCGACCGCCGTTTGCAGCAGCTTGGTCCCCTCGGACAGAAGCGTGTCCCAGGTCGAGCCACCTTCGTCGGAGATGAGCTTGTCCGCGTACGGCGTGATCGAACTCCATACGTTGAACTCGGGGTCGAGCCCGGTGCACATGCCGGACAGGATCGCGACCGTGCGCCCGAGCAGCAGCAGGTTCTCGGGAAGCTGGAAGGGGAGGTTCAGCAGAAGCTCCCGGAACTGCAGCCCGAAACTCATCATCTGAGCGTGATCGATGCTGCGCAAGTCGCCCATGCTCATGCCACCGAAGCGATCGAACACCTGCATGCTCGCCATCTCGATGAGCTTGAGGTCAGCCGTCGGCAGCAGTACGCCGAGCGTCTTGAAGCTTTGCACGAGGCGCGCGCCGTCCTGAGTACCGATGGCGATGATCGCCTCTCGAAGTCCTGAGCGCAGGCTCTCGGGCACACGCCCCATCATCCCGAAGTCTATGAACGTGAGCTGCCATTCACGCTTGCCGTCGGCATCGAATCCCTCAAGCGGGCTCACGAACAGGTTGCCCGGATGCGGATCCGCGTGAAAGAATCCATCCTCAAAGATCTGACGCATGTACGTGCCGAGGAGAACCTCGGCCACCTCGCCGCGATCGATGCCCGCGGCGGTGATCGCCTCGTAGTCTCCGAGCTTGATTGCGGTGACGTCCTCAAGTGTGAGCAAGCGTCGGGTGGTGAGCTCCCAGGCGACCTTGGGCACGCGCACCTTGGGGTCCTCGGCAAAAAGCTCTGCGAACGACTCGGCGTTGCTCGCCTCGGCGAGGTAATCGATCTCGGCATAGGTCGTTGTCGCGAACTCCTCGATAAGCGCGCGAACGTCGGCGCGCTTGGCCACTGGTTTGTAGCGCATAAGCCAGCCACCGACGCGGCGGATGGCAGCCAGGTCGACCTCGACCACCTGCTCGATGTGTGGCCGTTGGACCTTGACCACGACATCGGTGAATCCCAGCTCGGCGGCGTCCGCCTCTAGGAGGCGCGCGCGGTGAGCCTGTCCGAGCGATGCGGCGGCCAATGGCGTCTCGTCAAAGAACGCGTAGTGGGTCGACAACGGTGAGCCCAGCTCGGACTCGGCTTTGGCCCGGATCGCCTCAAACGCTTCGGGCGGTACTTCGTCCTGAAGACCGGCAAGCTCGTCGGTGATCTCGACGGGCAGCACGTCCAGTCGCGCGGAGAGGAACTGGCCGACCTTGATCATCAGGCCGCCCATGCGAATCGCCAGCGCACGGAAACGCACGGCCGTGCGGCGGCTGCGCTCGGACCGAGTCCGAGCCGACCAGCCGCCGAGGCCAATGCGTGGCAGGGCGATCTCCCAGTAGATGAACCCGAGGGTCACCCGGGCGAAGAAGAACACGATGCGCCAGTAGCGCGCGCGTAGCTGTGCAGGCTTCATCGAATCCCTAGTCTTCGGCGAGGATTGCGTAGATCTTCTTGCGAGCGTCGGCCAGAACCTCAAGCGCTGCCTCGCGCTGGGCCGGGGAGCCGCCCTTGCCTACCTGGAACATAGCCTGCATGAGCCGACCAGCCGCCTCGCGATAATCGCCGAAGCCCGAATCGCCCTGAGAGGCTTCTTCCCACGGAGAGGGTTCGTCAGCGGTCTTTGCGACTTCAGCTACGCCGGACTCGGTGAGCGTGAAGACCTTCTTGCCGGCGGTCTCCTCGGAAGATACGAGGCCTTCGTCGGCCAGCAGCTGCAGCGTCGGGTACACCGAGCCTGCGCTGGGACTCCAGGCGCCGCCACTGCGGGCGGAGAGCTCTTGGATGATCTGGTAGCCGTGCATCGGTTCCTCGGAAAGGAGTCGCAAGACGGCCGCGCGGACGTCACCGCGGCGGGCACGCATGCCCGGGCCGCCGAAACCGTGCGGGTGGCCGCCCATGCCGAACGGGGGGCGCATGCCGTGCTTGGAAAACAGGTCATGGTGGCCGCGTGCGTCATGCCGGCCGCAGTTCTCTGGGTTGTGATGGGTATACATGGAGAGGTCCTTTCGGTTGGGTGTTGCGATATATCGCTAACTATCGGGATAGGTTAGCACGGGCCGTGCCAACCTTCGCGACACGCAGGACCGTGCGTCGCGACCGGTACAGCACTGAGCCTTCGGTGCCGATACTAGTTCTACATGGCTCGTTTCAAGAAAGGGGTGTGAGCTGATGCGCAAAGCATTCGCAATCGTGCTCACCATGGCACTTGTATTGAGTTTGGCCGCTCCCGTCGCTGTGTTCGCGCAGCGTGGCGGGAACAAGGAAGCCCAGATGCGCGGCAGGTCGAGCGCGCCCGGACAGGCAAAGAAGTCTGCCGAGGAAGCTCTTGGCGTTGCCGCTCCCAAGGGCAAGCCCGGTCGCTCCGAGAGCGTCGACGGCCTCGAGGATGCTCAGGATCCCGAGACCGCCAAGGGGCCCAAGGACGCCAAGGGTCCCAAGGCCGAGAAGCGCGAGAAGCGCTCGCGGGACATGAGCGCAAGCCCGGACGCCAGCGGCACAGCGCGTTTCGGCAACGAGAACGCTTTCGATCGGATCACCGCGAACATCGAGAAGTCGATGGCCAAGGTGGCCGACGGTACCAAGAAGCAGATCCCCCCGGGACTCATGCGTGTGTGGCTCAAGTTCGCCGGATGGCTCGGCATAACAACGACTCCTCCCTGGGAGCCGGTTGTCACCGCTGAACCCACGGGCACCGTGGAGCCGACCGTGACCGTGGAGCCTACTGTGACCGTCGAGCCGACCGTGACCGTGGAGCCGGACGTCGTCGAGTAGGGCACGCAATCGCCCGCCCAAGGTTCCCGTTCGGCTACGCAGCGTGGCATTGCAGCGCATGAAGGGCACAATCGATAGGGAGTCCCTTTTCCTATCGGCTTATAGGAGTCGCCCGCATGTCCGCCGTGCTCACCCTTGTCTCCGCCTACTCGACGGCCAGCGCGAGCTTCATCGCGACCGCGAGCGCGACCGCGAGCACCGTGGCCACTGCAGGCGTCGCTGCGACCCATAGTGTGCCCGCGACGGGTGGACTCGAGTCGATCGTCACGAGTCTGGTGCCCTCGCTTCTGGCGTCCGCGCTGCCCTCGGTCATCACCACCACTGCGCCGGTGACTTCGGCGCCGCTGTTCTTGCCGGTGTGGTTCGAGGTGGCCGCGATCTTCGCAGGTGCTTTGGCCGGGGGGGTGCGCGCGGTCAGGCGGAAGTTCGACGTGGTCGGCGTGCTCGTATTGGCGCTCGTGAACGGTCTTGGCGGCGGCATCATGCGCGATCTGTTGCTCCAGGACTATGGGATATTCGCCCTCAAGAACCCTCGAGCGCTCGTTGCCGTGGTTGTGGCGGCTCTTGTCGCATACTTCTTCTTGCAGGTCGCCACCCGGCTTGGGAGCTCGATGGTGGTGATCGATGCACTCTCGCTCGCGCTGTTCTGCATCGCTGGCGCCGACAAGGCGCTTATTGCGGGGCTGGGTATCCCGCCGGCGATCCTTTTGGGAGTCGTCACCGCAACGGGTGGCGGAATCATGCGTGACATCCTGTGCGACACCGAGCCTGTGGTTCTGCGCCCGGGCACCTTCAGCGCCACAGCGGCCGTTGCGGGCAGCAGTGTGTTCGTGTTCATGGTGACGTGGCTGAACTTCACGAAGCCCTTCGCCATGCTCATCTCCGCGCTCGTGACTCTCGTGCTGCGCATGGGCTCACTGTGGCGTGGCTGGAAATCACGGGAACCTCGTGATCTGACCGACGTTGTTGCCACCATGCCCCGCAGGTTGCTGAGTGGTGCAGGAAGGCTTCGGCGGACGACACCGTGCGATCCGGATGATCCCGACCCCGACGACAGAACGCCCTGCCCCTAGAGGCAAGCTCTTTGCTCGTTGTTGAGTATCATGGGGACTAGGCCATCCACGAAAGCGGGCATTTTCGCACATGCGTTCACTCAAGCTCACACTCGCAGCGTCGCTCGCATTCGCTTTGCTCGCGGCGCCCCTCACAGGGTGCGCGGCACAAGACGCGGACTCCGGCGCCATGGGTATGGCGGCGGGAGGCCCGACCCCGGGACCCGGGATGGGCTTGGGTATTGTCGCCGCCGATGGGGATGCGAGCCTTCAGGTCGCCGAGGAGAGCTCCTCGGCGGAAGGGATCTTGGTGCAGCGCGTGGTGTCTCCGGGTGCCGGGTGGCTCGTGGTCCGTTCCCTGATCGAGCCCTACGGCGTACTCGGTCGGGTGCATATTGATGCCGGCGAGAGCCGAGACGTCCTCGTGACGCTTGACGCAGCCGATTCGGCGTTCGCGAGAGTCGCACTGCACGCGGACCGTGGGAGCCGTCAGGTGTTCGAGTACGACCCTTTGCGACCCGAGCGAAGCTTCGACAAGCCCGTGTTCGTGGATCAGGTGCCTGTTGAGAGCGACGTGGCCATCAGTAACTTCGGCATCGAGGCACCGCAGAACATGGCCTCGATGGTGGTCAAGGACCAGCAACTGGGCCCCGACGGCTCGCTCCTGGTCGATTACGTGCGACTTCCCGGTCCGAGCTGGGTCGCGGTACACATCATGAGCGATGGAGTCCCGGGGCGCCTTGTGGGATGGGTGGCGCGCGGCAAAGGCGAGTCGTTCGCGTTTCGCGTGCCTTTGGATGGAGTCCAGGCCGGGGATCGCGTGATGGTGACGCTGCACGCCGACACGGGCGAGATCCTGCAATTCGAATACGACGTGAGCGGGCCTTTGGGCTCGATCGATCAACCCTATACCGCTAGCGGGATTGTGGTCGCGAAGGCGGTGCTTCTGCAGTAGTCGGGCCTCTGAGGCATTTAGGATTCGGACTTGGTGGATGAAGCACGGTCGAGCGGCTAGTTATATACTTCACTTGGTAAGGACACTGCATTTCCGTTTCTCGATTTGGAGGAGGGGGGCACTCGTCAGGATCCGGCTGCAATATCAACAGGCAATCGTTCATTTGCATTCCTGAAAGCGAGGCAAGACACCTTGAAGAACATGAAGAAACTCTCAGTCCTTCTGGCCCTCATGCTCGTCGTGGCCATGATGGTCACGGCTTGCGGGACCAAGGACGACACCGCCACCACTGATGGCGGAGACAAGATCATCATCGGTGCGGCCCTTTGTCAGACCGGCATCCAGGCCCCGCTCGATGAGCCCGCACTTCGCGGCGCGCAGCTGGCAGTCGATGAGCTCAACGCCAACGGCGGTATCCTCGGCAAGCAGGTCGAGCTGCTCAACTTCGACGGCAAGAGCGATCCGGTCACGGTCGGCAACGTCGCCAAGCAAATGATCGACAAGGGCGCCGTCGCCATCATCGCACCGAGCGATTTCGACTTCGGTGGCCCGGCCAGCCGTGAGGCACAGAAGGCCGGCGTCGTCGGTATCTCGCCGTGCGCCTCTTCGCCGCTGTACGGCTCCGCCGCTTTGGGCGACAAGCAGTTCACGATGTCCATGTGGAACACCACCATGGGCGCGGCAGTCGCTGAGTACGCATACGGTCAGGATCTCAAGACCGCATACGTCATCACCGACGACTTCATCGATTACACCAAGAGCCTCTCGCGCTACTTCATCGCTCGCTATGAGGAGCTCGGTGGAAAGGTGCTGTTCGAGGACAGCTACACGCAGGGTCAGGCCGACGTTTCGGCCCAGCTCGCGCGCATCAAGGCGCTCCCCGAGCAGCCTGACGTGATCTACGTCTCTTCGTACATGCCTGATCTGGCGCTTATCATCCGTACCCTGCGCGAGAGCGGCATCACCGCTCCGATCATGGGTGGCGACTCCTACGACGACCCGGCGCTGTTCGAGGCTCTGGGTGCGCAGTACGGCAACAGCATCGTGTTCGACACTCACGGCTACCTGTCCGATGAGGCCAACCCGAACTATGGCGCTTTCGCCGCTGCGTACGAGAAGAAGTTCAACGCGGCACCCGACGCCGTGTGGATCATGCCCGGCTACGACGTCGTGATGCTTCTCGCTGAGGCCATGGAGAAGGCCGGCAGCACCGATGGCGCAGAAGTCGCCAAGGTCATGGAGACCACCACGTTCGATCTTCTCACCGGTGAGCTCAAGTGGTCCGACGCAGCTTCCGGTCATGAGCCGAACAAGGCTGCCGCATTGGTCAAGATCGAAGGCGGCAAGAACACCTTCATGGAGTGGGTCATCCCGGAGAAGATCTCCGCCCCGTAGGGCTTACTCGCACTACCGCTTGATTGATACGAAATCCCTGGGGAGGGAGCCTGGCTTACAGGCTTCCTCCCGCAGGTTTCGTGACATTCGACGGACGCTCGTGTCCGACTCTTGATTGTGGAGATCTGTATGGAAGCTGCGCAAAGTTCGTCCAGCACGCTCGAAATACGCAATCTGTGTAAGTCGTTCGCCGGCCTCAAAGCCGTGGACGACGTCAGCTTTGAACTACACACGGGGGAGATCCTTGGCCTCATCGGTCCGAATGGTTCGGGCAAGACGACGCTTATCAACGTGGTCACCGGCCTGCTGCGCGCAACGAGCGGCTCGGTCATCGTCGATGGGACCGTCACCACGGAAAAGCCGCCGCACCGGGTGGCGCATGCGGGCCTGGCTCGCACGTTCCAGACGATCCGGCTGTTCAAGGAGCTCACGGTCCTTGAGAACGTCGAGGTCGCCGCTGTCAGCATGGGCAGCTCGAGAAGGTCCGCCGTTCCCCTTGCCGAGGAGTTACTCGCCGAGATGGGAATCGAAGCGTTCTCCGATCGCCTCGCCAGCGAGATCCCCTTCGGTCACCAGCGCAAGTTGGAGATCGCACGGGCGCTCGCGATGAAACCGAAGTTCCTGCTGCTCGACGAGCCGGCCGCTGGCCTTAATGAAGAGGAAAGCGACCTGCTGCTCGAGTTGCTGAGATCCATACCTGAGAAGAAGGGTGTCGGCGTGCTGATCGTCGAGCACGACATGCGCTTGATGATGAACCTGTGC
>JAHIQC010000420.1 GCA_018902765.1 Actinomycetota bacterium
GGCCACAACGCCGGTCGATCGGCCGAGTGCTCCCAGACCACGATGGCTCCAGCCATCAAAGCGCCCGATTGGACCAAAGACTCAATAAGCCCTCTGACCTCGGACTTGTCGATTCTATAGGGAGGGTCCAGAAAGAGCAACGCGAACGGCGCACCGGACAGGTGCCCCCTGCCCGCGAGAGCGAACATGTCCGCTGCCACGACTTGGGTCGTGTTCGCGATATTGAGTGAATCGAGATTGCCGCGCAGAGCATGAAGTGCGGCCTTCTCGTTCTCCACGAAGGTCGCGCGCACGGCCCCACGGGAGATGGCTTCGATTCCCAGTGTGCCGGCTCCCGCGAACGCATCAAGAACGGCCGCGCCTTCGATAGCGCCAAGTGAGACCAGCCTGCTGAAGAGAGCTTCACGCACGCGATCAGCGGTGGGTCGGGTGATAAGGCCCTTTGGGGCGCGCAGTATTCGTCCTTTGTGCGTCCCTGCTATCACCCTCATCCGCTACTCACCCACGTCCATGCCGCGCCGAAGCGACGTTTGACCTCCTCGGCCAGTGGGCCATGTTCCGGTCGCTTAAGATCAGGATCAGACTCGATGATACTGATGGCGTCGGCACGTGCGGCATCAAGCAGCTCGCCATCAGCCGACAATGAGGCGAGCTTGAGCTCCGGAAGGCCGTGCTGCCGGTCGCCCAGGACCTGGCCTTCTCCGCGCAGCGCAAGATCCTGCTCCGCCAAGACGAATCCGTCCTCGGTGGACACGATCGCCTGCATGCGCGCTTTGCCCTCAGGAGTCTTGGGATCGGCGAACAACATCAGAAGCCCGGCGTGTTCTCCTCGGCCGATTCGTCCTCGTAGTTGATGCAGCTGCGCCAGGCCGAAACGGTCGGCGTCTTCGATGATCATCACCGTGGCATTCGGGACATCGATACCGACCTCGATAACGGTGGTCGACACGAGCACATCGATCTCGCCCGCGCGAAAGCGCTTCATGACCGATGCCTTCTCCGAGGGCTTCATCCGACCGGTCAGAAGTCCGACACGCAAATCCGAGAATACTCGCCTAGCCAAGCGATCGGCCTCGTTGACGGCGGCCTTGGCCTGCGCGGTGTCAGACTCGTCGACCAAGGCGCACACGATGTACGCCTGCCGACCTTTGGCTACCGCCGCGCTGACGCGCTTGTAGGCGCGCTCACGACCAGTCATGTGAACCAGTTCGGTGGTGCGCGTTTCGGCGGTGTTTGGACGCTCTCGAAGATACGAAGTGGCCAGGTCGCCATACAAGGTGAGTGCGAGCGAACGCGGAATGGGAGTGGCCGTCATGACGAGTAGATCAGCCGAAGCCCCCTTCTTGCGAAGCCCTAGCCTCTGGCCCACCCCGAAACGGTGCTGCTCGTCCACGATGACGAGTGTGAGCTTGTGAAACTCGACCTTCGCGTCGAGCAGAGCATGCGTGCCGAAAAGGACACCGAGCGCGCCGGTTCGGGCGGCCTCAAGTGTGATCTTCCGCTCGGATGCCGGAGTCGAACCGGTGTGCAAAGCCCAGCTGACTCCCGCTGCGTCGAGCAACGGTCCGACCTTCTCGGCGTACTGCTGCGCAAGAATCTCCGTGGGCGCCATCATCGCGGCCTGTGAGCCCGAGTCAACCGCCGCACAAAGTGCGTGCGCCGCGACCAGCGTCTTTCCGGTTCCGACATCCCCCAACAGCAGGCGGTTCATGGGCTCGGGAGCCGCCATATCACCCAGTATCTCGTCGATCGCGCGGGCCTGATCGCCGGTAGGCTCGAATGGTGAGGTCTTGCGCAAAGCGGTGAGCCCAGGCCCGTCGATCACGTGAGAGATTCCCGGGGTCTCCCGAGTGAGCCGATGACGCCTTTGGCACATGCCGAGCTGGAGGCACAGGAGCTCCTCGTACGCGAGGCGGGTTCGGGCCTTGTCTGAATCAGAGGCGCTCCGGGGAAAGTGAATGTCGCGCAGCGCCGGAGCAAGCGCGATGAGATCCCGTCCGATCCTCAGGGCAGCCGGCAGGAAGTCCGGCACGTCCCCCACATCTTCAAGTGCACTGCCTATAAGACGGCGCATCCAGTTGGTCGATAGCCCCTCGGTCGCGCGATGCACGGGTACTATGCGCGCGGCGCTGTCGTCGGAGTCCTCAACGCCGAGCTTCTCGACGAAGGGGTTCCGCATCTGCTTGAGGCCATACTCAAGCGTTGCAGTGCCCGCAAACGCCACGCGCTCATCACGGACGAATCGACTTGCCATGTAGGGCTGGTTGAACCACACGCCGAGCATGACTCCGGTGCCGTCGACGATGGACACCTCGACGATGGACAGCCGCGGTTTGGGTTTCTTGATCTTGATGTCGTGGACGCGTCCCACCACCGTGACCTCAGTGCCGGGCTTGACCTGCAACAGCGGCACCACAGCGGTCAGATCCACATAGCGGAACGGATAGTGCTGCAACAGATCACGAATGCTCAGAATGCCAAGGCGACCCAGTGCTTCTGCCCGCGCGTTATCGACGTAGCGGGCCGCAGAGACGTCAAGATCCCACGCAGCGAGCGACGCGACCC
>JAHIQC010000421.1 GCA_018902765.1 Actinomycetota bacterium
ACGTGGTCGCGGGCCGCGCATTGCAGCTCCACCGTGTCTTCGAGCACCAGCACGCGGTCGCCCGTGGCAGCTATCTCGGCCAGCAGCGCGTCAAGGAGAATCTCGGGGTCTTGATCGAGGCGGCGGCGGCTCGCGATGAGGCGCTCGACCACATACTGCTCTCGGGGCCTCCCGGTCTGGGAAAGACGACGCTCGCGGCCGTCATCGCGAACGAACTTGGCGTGAAGCTCAAGACCACAAGCGGACCGGCCATCGAGCGCGCGGGGGACCTGGCGGCGATCCTCACCAATCTTGAGGAACGCGACGTCTTGTTCATCGATGAGATACATCGCCTCAATCGCGCCGTGGAAGAAGTCCTCTATCCGGCGATGGAGGACTACATGATCGACATCATCATCGGCAAAGGTCCAGCAGCGCGCTCGCTTAGGCTCGACCTGCCGCGATTCACGCTCGTGGGGGCCACGACCCGCACGGGTCTGCTGACCGGACCCCTTCGTGATCGTTTCGGAATGGCGTTCCGCCTGGACTACTATTCTGCCGAGGAACTGCTCTCGATCGTCACCCGCTCCGCTGGAATCTTGGATGTCTCGGTCGACGAGGCCGGGGCCGCGGAGATTGCGCGTCGGTCCCGAGGCACACCCCGATTGGCGAATCGCTTGCTCAAGCGAGTGCGAGACTACGCCCAGGTCCGCCGCGACGGTGACATCACGGAAGACATCGCTGCTGAGGCATTGGCCTTCTTCGAGGTCGACCATGTCGGGCTCGACAAAATGGACCTGGCGATCCTCGATACGCTCGCGCACAAGTTCTCCGGCCGGCCGGTTGGATTGAATACATTGGCCGCCGCGGTAGGAGAAGAGCCCAACACTCTCGAAGATGTATACGAGCCATATCTACTTCAGCTCGGTTTCCTTGTGCGCACGCCCAAGGGCCGACAGGCCACCCCCCGGGCCTACGAGCACCTTGGACTCAAGGCGCCTAGTGCTGATGAGACGGCAGGACAGGACGGACTTTTCTGATCGATTCGGGGGCTGATGCTTGTGCAGAACATCGAGGTCCGGGAGCACGGAAAGCGGGGTCCGGACGTCGTGGTGCTACACGGAGGTCCAGGCGCCCAGGGGTCCGTGGCATCCTTGGTCGCATCTCTGGCGCCTTGGGCGCACGTCCTGGAGCCACTGATGCGGCGTGCTGGCGTGTATCCACTTACGATGGATCAACACGCTCACGACCTGCATCGCGTCGCTCCGGCCAAGGCCACGTACATCGGCCATTCCTGGGGGGCGATGCTTGCATTGAGTTTCGCTTCGCTTTATCCGGACTCAGTTTCCTCAGTGATCCTTGTCGGTTGCGGGGCCTACGATGAGGCGTCCCGCGAGGTACATGCTCGCCGTGTTCGTGACGCTTTGGGGCCCAAGGGAGTCGCTCGAGTCTCCGACCTCGAACGCAGGCTGGCTGGCAGTGATGATACTGAGTGGAGCGACAGCCTACTGGGGCAGATCGGTGACGTGATCGAGCGCGCCCAGTCGGTCGAGCCTATTGGCATCACCGTGGCCGACACGACGCCCGATGCGGCCGGCAATCGTGAGACATGGGCAGACGTGGTTCGCCTTCAGAAGGAGGGCATCGAACCGGCTCGTTTCAGCTCGATCGCGTGTCCGGTGCTGATGCTCCATGGGGAGCAAGATCCACATCCCGGGACTATGATCCGGGATATGCTTCAACCTCACATTCCTCAGCTGGCCTATATTGGGATACATGATTGCGGTCATGTTCCGTGGTACGAGCTTCATGGCCGCGAGCCGTTCTATCGGGCGCTGCGACAGTGGATTGGCGGGCTTGGCTGATTCACAGAGGGTCGCTGCGGTTGGGAGTGACTGTGATTCTTCGTAGAGCCAGGACTGCTTTGGCCACAGGGCTGTGTCTCGTGCTGTGCGTGTGCTCAGGTGGATCGTTGCGAGCTGCCGGCGTTTTGGCTAACTCGGACTCTGAAGCGTTCGCGGCGGCTTCAGAAATGGTTGCGACGCACGTGTCGTATTCGACGCTGGCCGGCAGCGACAGATATGGGACCGCGGTCACCATCTCGCGTGAAGCGTATCCCGACACCGCGGACACGGTAGTGTTGGCTGATGGCACTGGCTGGCCCGATGCGCTGGGCGGGGGCGTTCTGGCCGGCGTGAATGCGGGACCAGTTTTGCTGCTTGGGCCGACAGGACTGGGCGAGCCAACGGCAGCTGAGATTCGTCGCTTGCGTCCCACCCGCGTGTTCGTGCTAGGTGGCCCGGAGGCGGTATCTGACGAGGTCTTCTCATCGATAGTCGACGTTGCAGGCCAAGGCGCTCGTGTCATGAGGCTTGCGGGAGACGATCGCTACTCCACTGCCGCGCTGGTGGCATCTCAAGCCATCGATGCCTTTTCGGTCTGGGGCGGCACTGCGCTCGTCGCCAGCGGGCGCACGTATGCTGACGCGCTTTCGGCGGGCTCTTATGCCATCGCGGCCGAGAGGCCGATATTCCTCATCGACGACGCCCACTCTCAACAAGTGGTTTCGGAGATGCGCGCCGCCGGGGTATCGAGAGTCATCGTGCTGGGTGGGGACAAGGCCGTGAGTCCGGCGGTACGTGCGGTGCTTGCTCGCGAGTTGGGCACCGGGAATGTCGACAGGCTCGCGGGGGCCGATCGCTACCAGACCGCGGCGCTCCTGGCTGACATGGCGGTACTGTACCAAGGCTTCTCCCTGCGCGATCCTGGACTGGCGGCCGGCACGAGCTTCGCAGATGCGTTGACGGCCTCACCGTTGTTGGCTCAGCGCAACTCTCCGCTCATCCTCGTGCCTCAAGCGCAGGTCACCGATGCGCTTGCTGACTGGCTGTACTCGCGCCGCAGCGAGATTGACAGCTTCGTCGCCTTCGGAGGGGACAGTGCGCTGCCGGGGCCGATCAAGCAAGATGTGCTCCTATCCCTCGCGGCGCCGAGGTTCGATGCGGCGCGTGCGATGAGTCATGTGCGGACGCTCGCAGGCTACGGCCCCCGACGCGCCGGAAGCGCTGCCGAACGCCGGGCCCTCGATTACTTCGCAGCGGAGCTGCGCTCGTATGGTTACA
>JAHIQC010000422.1 GCA_018902765.1 Actinomycetota bacterium
AGCGGCCGGCATCAAGCAGCCCGCGTATCTCGTCGCGATCTGTTATCTCGCGGTCCTTGCGACGCATGTGGTACGGCGCGCTCATCTGCTCCCCCTAGATCGGCAAGATCGTAGCGTAGCGCATCGCGCGCCTCACCCGCACATGAAGAGACGCTCCCCTGACAGCAGAGCCTCGATCTGCGGGGTTCCGGGGTCCTTGAACAGCTCGCATGGCGTACCCACCCTCACTACCCCCTCGCCGCCATAAACGATCATGCGGTCCGCGAGGGTGTATGCCTCATACAGGTCGTGCGTGACAAGAATGACCGGCATCCCGAACTCCTCGCGCACCTGCCGCACCAGCTCGCGCATCTCGGCGCGAATCGGGGCATCAAGCGCCGTGAAGGGCTCATCGAGCAGCAGGGCATGTGGACGACGCGCCAAGGCGCGCGCGAACTGTGCTCGCTGCTTCTGACCACCTGAAAGCTCGGCCGGACGCTTCTGCAGCAAGCCATGCAATTGCAGGGCCGTCGCCATCTGGTCGACCCGCTCGGGCCTCGCTTTGCGAGGAAGCTCGCGCAGCGCGTACTCGATATTGCCGCGAACTGTCATGTGCGGGAACAACGTGCAGCCCTGGGTCACGTACCCGAACGGCCGGTTCTGTGGCCGCTCGTCGATGGCTGCCAGGGAATCAAACAGAACGCGGCCATTGCAGGTGATCCTGCCGGCATCCGGGCGCACGAGGCCCGCAAGCGCGGCCAGCGTCATCGACTTGCCAGAGCCCGAGTAGCCGAACAGCACCGCGAGCTCATCGGCAATATCCCAGGCGACGTCAAGCTCGAAACCAGGCACTCGCTTCACAATGCGGGCCGAAATGCTCATCTACGCTCTGACCTCCACGAGTCGATTTGCCGCCAAGATGAATGCGCCCGAGATCACCGTGAACAGCATGACGATGAGCCCGGCGCGGCCCCAATCGCCAAAGACCACGGCGTTGTATATCTCGAGCGGCATGGTGTTGGTGCGCCCGGGAATGTTGCCGGCCACCATGATGGTGGCGCCGAACTCGCCCAAGGCCCTTGCGAACGAGAGGATGAGACCGGCAGCGATTCCCTTGCGGGCAAGCGGCAAGATGACGTGCCACGCCGTCTCGAACTCGGAGCGTCCCAGTGTGTACGACGCGTCGATGAGCTCGCGATCAACCGACTCGATCGCAGCACGCACCGTCTTCACGGTAAGCGGCATCGAAACGACGAACGCCGCCAACACAGCCGCATACCAGGTGAACGTTATCGACAGCTGGACCCCGAAGCTATCGCGCATGAATCTGCCCAGCACCCCATTGCGACCGACGAGCACGAGCAGGTAGTAGCCGGTCACCACCGGAGGTAGCACCATCGGCAGCGTCACCAGCAGGTCGAGCAGCGCCTTGCCGCGAAAGCGCTTGATGGCGAGCAGGTAGCCGAGGGACACGCCGAATACGGCGGTGAGCAGCGTCGCACCAGCGGCCACCTGCAAACTCAGGCGAAGCGGGAATGCGATGTCGGCGAGGGTGTCCATTCGTGGCTCCTAGGGCGCTGCCGTGAAGCCGCGGTCAGTCAGATGCTTCTGGCCGGTCGGCGACAGCAGATACGCGATCCATGCCGAGGAAAGCTCGGGCTGAGACGACGCCACTATGGGTGCCGCAACGTATCGGATGGGCTCGTACTCACCGGCTGGAACCACATATGCGAGCTTCACTGCGTCCTTGCCCCAGACCTCGCTCGTGAAGGTGAAGCCGGCGTCGACCTCGCCGCGCGCAACATAGTCCATCGTCTGCGCCGCATTCTGCGCGAACACGAATCGCGGCTGCAGAGCCGCCCACAGCCCCTTGCTTTGGAGCCATTCCCTTGCCTTCGTACCGTGCGGGGCCGTCTCAGGATCGCCCGTGGTCAGTCGGGTAGCGCGCAACAGATCGTTGGGCCCCGTGATGCCCAGCGGGTCATCCGGTGCCACGATGACCGCGATTCCGTTGCTCGCAAACGTGACGGTCGCCTCGGCGGAAATGAGCGCTTGTGCGACGAGGGCGTCGATTTGTGTGGGGCTTGCCGAGGCGAACACGTCGATCGGTGCGCCTTGCTCGATCTGCTTTTGGAGTAAGCCCGATGCAGCAAAGTCGAACACGATCTTGGCGTTATGCTCCGCCTCGAACGTCGGCGCTGCGGCCTCGAGAGCCGACTTGAGGCTCGTGGCGGCAGCGACATGCAGCTCGACGAGAGGCGGCCCCTGGCTCGTGGCCGCCGACAGTGTGGGTGCCGAGGCCTTCTCGGCGTGTGTGCAGCCGCCAAGCGTGACCATCGCCGCCACGGTCACGATCGCCACCAGCGCGAGACGAGCGCGCATCGTCACACCACCATTTCCAGGTACTCGTCGGCGAAGCGCGCCATGAGAGTCTCGGACTCCATATCCTGATCCTTGCCGATGAGCCCGCACGCGTCGGCGCGGCACTGCTGGCAGTGACTCATCTGGCTGATGTGCTCCTCGCATGAGGCGCGCATCGCGTGGATCTGCGCCGGCGTGGGCGGTATCGCGTTCGCGAAACGCGCCTGGGGGATCAGCGGGAGTATGTTGCTCATATGGGCACCCGCAGCTCCGGCCACCTGCGCTATGGCGGGTAGCTCGAAATCGTTGACGCCCGGGAGGTACACGGAGTTGACCTTCACCACGAGTCCCGCAGCTACAGCTGCGCGCAAGCCCGCCCACTGCCTGGCGAGCAGATGCTCTCCGGCCTCGATTCCCCGCAAACGCTCCCCTGCAGGTCCGCTCACCCAGGCATAGACTGCCGCTGCGGTCTCCGGCATCACGGCGTTGATGGTGACCGTGAGTGACCGGACGCCTACGTCCACAAGATCTCCGATTCGTGCGGGCAGCTCCAGTCCATTGGTCGAAACGCACCCGATCAGCTCGGGATACTCGTCGCGCAAGAGAGATAGCGTCTCGAAGGTCGCCTCGTTGGCAAGTGGGTCACCGGGTCCAGCGATGCCAACAGCGCCGATATTGCCGTTGCGCTCCACGACCGCACGCACTCGCTCGATGGCCTCGCTCGCACTGAGCACTGTGCTCGACACTCCCGGGCGCGACTCGTTGACGCAGTCGAACTTGCGCACGCAGTAGCCGCACTGGATGTTGCACTCGGGCGCGACTGGCAGATGAATGCGTCCGGTCCGCCCGTGAGCGGCTCTGGAGAAGCACGGGTGCTCGCTTAGGACGAGGCGCTCGTTTCGCGTGGCGGGGGCATGCGTATCCGTGCGGGCTGGTGGCGTTGTCCTGCTTGGTTCAGGGCTCACGATGGCCTCCTGAGGGCGGTTTTGGCACGTTTTCGATGAAGTAGTAATAACAAGACCCGTGCCATCGCAACACATCACTCTACCTGCGGTTTTGTTGATTTGCGTCGGGCAGTACAGAACGCTTTTGTGTGATATGCGACGTTACTGTCGCAAGTGGCGCTCGAGACGGGTGACTGATGCGCAGAAACGCCGACCCTTTGGAAGAAGCCGGGTCGGCGTTTCTTTCGTGCGAGCGGAACGAGGCCGAATCGACCGTCCGTGTCACACCGTGATGTACGTCTGCGCCTTCTTCGCGCAGCTCCGACCGCATGCACCGCATCCGATGCATGCGCCCGGCGATGCAACGGACATGACCGTGCCGCCCATGTCCTCATCATCATCGTCGTCGTCATCCACGTACGGCTTCTCGATAGGTGCGAGCACGCCCTGGGCGCACGCCTTGAAGCAGCGACCGCATCCGATGCACGAGTCGTGATCGATGGACTCCAGATAGCTTGGGGTCCACTCGCTACCATCGCGGGTGTAGGCCACAGGCATCAGGCGATCGCCTCCCCGCCGGCCTCGCCGGTCCGTATACGAAGCGCGTCTTCGATTGGAGCGACGAATATCTTGCCATCGCCGTACTGGCTTGTGGAGTTGACCTTGATGAGCGCCTTTACGACCGTCGAGACCAGATCATCGGGAACGACCATGGTCACCATGCGCTTGGGCACGTAGAGCGCGACCTTGGGAAGGGTGTGCTCCAAAGCGTAGGTCGACGGCGTAGCTTTGAGCTTCACGTGGGTGGCATTGCAGACCTGGCCATCCAAGTCCATGTCGGCCAGAGTGCAGGCGACGTCGCCTCGTTGCTTCCCGCGACCATCCACGGTCTGGATGGATACGGAAGGAAAGCCTATCTCGGTCAAGATGTTCTTAGTGAGCGGCAGCTTGTCGCGCCGAATGATCGCGGTGATCTCCTTCATGCCTACAGCCCAGCCTCTCCGGTGCGGATCGTGTAGGCCTCCTCGACAGGGGACAGGAAGATCTTGCCGTCGCCGATGAACCCAGTCCGTGCCTTGTCCTCGATAAGCTCGACGACCTTGGTGCACTGTTCATCCTCGACCACCATCATGAGCAGAGTCTTGGGCAGTTCGTCGTAGTAGATCGGGCCGACCTGAAGACCCTTTTGCTTGCCACGCCCAAAGACGGGCATCTTGGTGAGCGAGCCGAATCCTGCGCCCTCAAGAGCAAGAACGACCTCCTGCTCCTTCTCGGGCCTGATGAACGCGCGAATCATCTTCAT
>JAHIQC010000423.1 GCA_018902765.1 Actinomycetota bacterium
CTCAGGGGCGAGAAAGTACGGATGGCGATTGTGCTCACTGCCGATTTCACGGGAGGTATCGTAGGGGTTGCGGTGTAGAGTTGACATAGGAGCAACAGCGGACGGCGCAAGCCAGAGTCAACATGGATGGCGAAATCCGCCGCTCATGCCGAAACACGTTAGACATAGCTCCGCTACGACCCGTCGCGTGTCGGTATGATCGGTGACCAAGGGGGAGACGGTGCGGCTGCAGACAGCGGGGACGAGAGTGGTCCATGAGGGCACCGTCACACGTGTCTTCGTGCTTGCGTCGGCGAGCATCCAATCTGCCATCGTCCGCGTAGTCGCAGGTCTTCTTCTGCTGGCTGCTGGCGTCTATCTCGGCTGGTCGAGCTACTCAACCACGGCCGCTCTCAGCTTCGGCGCATTCCTCGTGGGTCTGTTCGGACTGGCCTTGCTGGCAATGGCCTACCGCGAACGGCCTCTCGATGGTGCGTGGACGCATCAATTCGTCTACGACGGTGAGGCGGTTCACTGCGTCGACCCGACTGGGAGTGGCAGTGGCCGCCGCGAGCAGGTCGACGCACTCCGGCTGGTCGAACACTCCGGGCACGGCACGATCGTCGGGAGCCGTGGGCCGCTCGGGCCACCTTGCTCGCTTGGGGATGCTCGCGACGTCCTCCGCGCGATTCGGCAATCGGCCGGGTCCACCTCGCCCACGGACTTTGAGCGGTCACGACTCATCAGCAGTAGCAGCGAAGAGTCCACATCCGTACTTCCACGACCGGGAATCGCGGGTGTCAATCCGTCTGCCCGCGCATTCTGGCCCCTGACACTTCTGCTGTTGGGACTCCCCACTCTGGTGTTGATACTCGCGATTGCATCAGCGCGAGGCACCGATTGGGACTCGATCTCCCTGATGGTCCTTGCGCTTGCCCTTGCCGGCTACGCGCTGACCATTCCGTTTGTCTGGTATCTGCACCGGCAGCGACTGTGCAGATCGGCGGCCCTGTTGCCCAATGGTCTCTCCTTCACTTCTGACGCCGTGAGGATCATCGAAGGTCATGCGACGGACGCCTCCTATAACATCATCGAGGTGCCGTTTGCCGCACTCCACTCCGTTGATCTGCTTGACCCCGATGATGACGCGGTGAGCCGCCTTACCGCTGAGCGAGGTGTCCCTGCGTCGGGACTGGTGCTGGTTCACGGGAGCAACCGAGACATCATCGAAGCACGACCCGGAACGCGCACCCGCGCGCTCCAAGGCGTTGGCCGTACAGATGCACTCCAGATTCGTGAGGTCATCCTACTTCACAGGGACCGTTGGCTTGCCCAGAACTACGCCGTGCCAGACGCCTAGATCTACCACCGCGGGCATGTCTAACCTGCGCTTCAACTCGATGCGCGCAGGATGTCGCATAATGGAAGCGCAAGCGCACGAGTTAAGCGCAAACACGTTAGGCCTACCAGGGGAGTCTGATGTCGAGTCTCGAGCTGAGGATTCCGCCGGACGTGGTCTGGTTAGCTGTTGCCGGGCTGATGTGGCTCGCCTCGCAGATGACCGCTGGAGGACTTGGTGCCGTAGAGCCGGCGCGTCGCCCACTCGCAGTGCTCCTGATCGTCATTGGTATTGCCCTCATAGTCGCCGCACGAGTTGAGTTGAATCGTGCAGGCACCACATGGCACCCGACGGAACCCGGTCGTAGCACGGCCCTCGTGACTTCCGGGGTCTACCGCTTGAGCCGCAATCCCACCTACTTGGGAATGGAAATCGTCCTGATCGGTTGGGCAGTGCTGCTGGCGAGCCCCGTTGCTGTGTTGGTGTCAGCGCTCTTCGTCGTCTACATCGGCCGCTTTCAGATACGACCAGAGGAGTCGACTCTGTCGGTCTCGCTCGGCCAAGAATACGGCGACTATTCTGAGCGAGTCCGCCGCTGGGTCTGAGGCCTAACCCGCGCTTCATTAGTGTCACCCTGCCCCTGTGGGATGCCTGAGAACTGTCAGGTAGCCTTGGGTCTGGTGGTGGGGTGACTCACCCGCGCTTCTGTCGCCCGCAAGGGTTGACCTTCGTGTGTTATGTCCCCCACCGCCGGATCCGAGGGGTCGTCGTCGTGACC
>JAHIQC010000424.1 GCA_018902765.1 Actinomycetota bacterium
GGCGTCGCGGCTGGCGATTCTGGCGCGGCGCCGTATGCCGTCGTCTCACGCACGACCTGCTCGGCCGGCTTGTCCGCGCGAAGGCCCTTGAACGATGCCTGCCGCGCCAGGCCGTCACGGGTCCACTCACGAAACGCGACCTCGACCACAAGCTTAGGGCGCACCCAGTGGCAGCGAATCCTCGAAAGTCCGGACGGCGGATCGAGCGCGGGCTTGTCGGTGGCAAGACCCTCGAGCCGCTCAGCTATCTGCTCAAGGTCAGTTTGCGTGAAGCCCGTGCCGACTCTGCCGGCGTATCGCAGCTCGGCCCCGTCGTATACGCCGAGGAGCAACGCCCCGAATCCCTTGCGTGCGCCTGCGGGCTCGGTCCATCCCACGACGACGAACTCCTGTCGCTCGAGGCACTTGGTCTTGAGCCAGTCGCGGCTGCGTCCCGGAAGGTAGGGCCGATCGGCCCTTTTGGAGACGGCCCCCTCGAGGCGAAGCTCGCACGCCTCGTGATGGAACGCATGCCCGTCGGCGACGACATGTTCTGTGAGATGCAGGAGCGAGCTCGGCCCCGCGAGTTCGAGCACCGACCCCAACAGCTCCTTGCGCGCGATCAGGGGTCGCTCACGCAGGTCGTGGCCGTTCAGGTGCAGCAGGTCGAAGGCCATGAAGCTCAATGCCTCGGGTCGACTCTCAGACAGGACCTTCTGAAGCTCGCCGAAATCCGAGACGCCGTCAGGTCCCAACGCGACGATCTCCCCATCGATCAATGCCGAGGAGAGCGGCAGCGCTTCGACCGCGGCGGCGATCGGCGCGAATCGCTCGGTCCAGTCCGCGCCGGTGCGGGTGAGCACGCGCGCGGAGCCGTTCTCAAGCGCGATGCGCGCGCGATAGCCGTCGTACTTGATCTCGTGTATCCACTCAGGTCCACTCGGGGCGCTCGCGGCTAGCGTGGCGAGCTGCATGGGCGCGGTGTCCGGGACGGGATCATCTCCTGCGGGCAGGGGAGTCGCCGGGGCCAAATCGGCGTCGGTCTCTGGGGGCTGGCCGTCGGCGATCTGGGCCAGGGTGCGCCTGGTCGTAGTGCTTTGCGCCATTTCGGTCACCACGTCGTACTCGTCGTGGGGCCGTGCGTGCTCGTCGCGATGCTTGATGAGCAGCCAGCTCTCCTGACGCTCCCCGGGCCGTGGCTTGATGCGCACCAGGGCCCAGCTGCCCTGAAGCTTGGTTCCGTGCAGCGTGAACTTGAGTTCGCCGCGTAGAAGGCCCGCCGGCATGTCGAGCTCCGGCTCGTAGGTGCCGGTGTCCCACAACATGACCGTGCCGCCGCCGTACTCGCCTTGCGGGATGGTGCCTTCGAACGAGCCGTACTCCATCGGGTGGTCCTCGACGTGCATGGCCAGGCGCTTGTCGTGCGGGTCGAGGGAGGGGCCCTTTGGAACGGCCCAAGAAGCCAAGACCCCGCCGATCTCGAGTCTGAAGTCGTAATGCAGCCTGCTTGCGGCGTGCTTTTGGATCACGAACACCGGCGCATCGTGCGCTGCGCGGTCCAGCTCGCCGGCAGGCTCGGGCGTCTTGTCGAAATCGCGCTTCTCGCGGTAGCGGTCCAAGGGTGTCATCGGGCGCCTTCGTCGTTGTGTGCGTGCGGTCTTTGCTTCTGACTACCCTTGAGCGCGCTTGGCCTCAGAAAGCGAGCGCTTCAGAAGCTCCACGATATCGACGACTTCAGCCGCGGGGGCATCGTCCTTCGCCGCAGGCGTCGCGATCACCGGCACACCCGCAGCCTTGCGTTCGATAAGCGCAAGCAGCGAGTCGTGGTAGGTGTCGCGGTAGCGCTCGTCCAGCGGATCGAACGTGGCTTCAATGGCCTCGACGAGCTGGCTTGCCATCTTGAGCTCCGCCTCGGTGACTCCGGTGGACTCAAGGTCGCCCGCGGGCAGATCCAATTCCGATGAATCGCGCAGCTCGTGTGGGTAGCGCAGAAGTTCGAGCAGAAGCATGTCGCCTTCGGGTATGAGCGCGGCGAGGTGCTGTTTGGAGCGGATCACGATCTTGGCCACGGCAACGCGCTTGGAACGCGCGAGCGTCTCACGCAGAAGCGCATAGGCCTTGCGGCCGGGCTTCGAGGGCTCCAGATAGTAGGGCTTGCTGAAATACTCCGGTGCGATCTGGTCTGCACAGACGGCTGAGAGGATGTCGATGGTCTGGGTCGCCTCGACGTCGGCCTGCCGAAAATCGTCATCCGACATCACGACCCAGCGCCCGCCACCCAGGTCGTAGCCCTTCACGATTCGATCCCAGGGGATTTCCTCGCCGGTACGCTCGCTCACGCGCTTCTGACGCACCGGGGACAGGTCCGTGCCATCAAGCATGTGGAATGCGAGGCGCTCCTTGGTGTCCTCGGCAGGGAACAGAGTGACCGGGATGGTCACGAGTCCGAAGCTGATGGAGCCTCTCCAGATTGCGTGCGGCATGTGGTCCTCCAGGATGAGTGCGGCCGGTGTTCGGTCGCGTGGTATGTACCCACGACTCGGTGCGCGGTGACGGGGGCCTTCGCACGTGCGCTATCATGGCGATGTCGGACGGAGCCGATTCCAAGGGGGTTTCTCATGCGCCGAGCACGCATCGCGGGCCTGGTTCTCGCGGTCAGAGTGGTTCTGGCGCTCGCGCTTCTGCCACTTTTGGCCTATGCGGCCGATGGCGGAGCACCGAGCTTCGAGGGGATCTACATCGGGATCGGTGATGGAGTCGGAAACGACGGAGGCGGCGGCTCGGCAGCCGTGACCGTGTGGGTCGAAGACCTGGGCGACACCGCGCGATTCACCATCCAAGTGCTCGACTATGGGATCACGGTGGACGCCGAAGGGCCGATCACCTCAGATGCCGGAGCAATCTCAGTGCCCATCACGGTCGACTCGATGGGCGTTAGCGGAACCGCCACGATCACCATGGCTTTGGTCGGGGATACGTGGCTGCTGACTGCCGAGGGCGCAGGAACGGCGCTTGGCTACGATGGCGTCGGCTCCCTTACCGCCGATCAGGTCTCCACGGGCTTTGAGCTTCCGCCGATAGGCGAGCAGCTCGGCACGATGATCCAGAACATCACCGGTGGCCCGGCAAAGGCCAAGGAGCAGGCGACCAAGACCCCGTACGTGGTCTCGGCGCCGAAGCGTCCTATCCCCGGAACCACACCGCCCGACGGATCGACGCCGCCTGTCGTTGAGACTCCCGGCGAACCTGCACCCGAGTCGCCAGACGCACAGCAGGCGCCAGCTGACTCGCAAGACGCCACGAGCGCGGCGCCTGCCGCCGAGGCACCCTCGCCGCTCGCGCCTGCCGTGGTCGAGCCTCCGTTCACTGACTTCAACCGCCTCGGGGCCGCTGCGCTTGCCGCAGTGATCCTGCTGCTCCAGATCATCCTCGCGTAGGTCACGCGGACACGGACCCACTCGAAGGGAGTATCACCATGCAAGACTTCGCAGGAATCTACTACTGGATCCGTCTCGGGCTGCTCGGACTGATCTCGTTGCTCGCGTTCATCGCGGCTTTCCGATTGATGCGTACACGCAAGTTCTCGACCGGCAAGGGGATTGTCGCGGTCGTGCTCGAGCTCATAGCCCTGGTGGGGACATGGCTGCTCACCGGAGCGTCACCCTCGCCCGTATGGCTCATCGTCGCGCTCGCACTCGGTGCGGTACTGGGCTTTCTACTCGGCCGTTCAGCCAAACCAGCCGCCGAGGAGAAGCTCAAGCGCTCCCCGGTGGCCGCAACCATCAGCGCTATCGCATTCATCTTTGGGGCCATGACTCTGCTGTTCGGCACGTCGTACCTGTTCTCGATCGCTCTGCTCGGCGTGGCCTTGGCGCTCGGGTTGTTCGCAGGCCAGCTGGCCGGAGAGCTGCAGGCCGCTAAGGCGGTCATGCCGCCGGAGATGCCGCCGATGCCTGCTGCGGCACCGCCACCCATGCCGACTGCGCCGCCCATGCCGACCGAGAGCATGCCTGCCCCTCCGCCCATGCCCGGCGAGGCCTCCGCCCCGCCACAGCAGGGCTGAGCGACAGAAAGACCTGAGGGCGAATCGGGAGGGGATTGAGGATGGCTCATCTCAGAAGGTATGTCGGCAGCGCCGTCGCTCTGTGTCTGGCGTTTGCCCTTGTCGTCTCTTTGGCAGGCTGTGACAAGCCTGCCGGCACGACCGCACCCGCGACCGACGGGAACGCCGCTACTCCCGCGAGCGCAGAATCCGCACCCTCGATGATCACCGATCCTTCGTTCACCGACCCGTTCGACGGCTCGTACGCAGCGCCCGGTTCCATCGCAGCCGCGGTGGTGGCCGAAAGCAACTATGAGGGCGAGTGGGGGCCTGCGGCCAAATCCAACCCGACGGCGACCGAATCAGACGGAGTTCTCAAGATCGGAAGTGTGACCGAGTACAAAGGCTACGCCCCGTCGATGGTGAGCGGCGCTCAAGGCACGTTCGAGATGCTGTACACGCCTGCGGATGACGTGCTTGGCATCATGCAGTACGACAACAGGTCCGAGTGGTCGAAGTTCGCGAGCAACGATCCCCCGAGCAACGGCTTTCTGCTCGACACCATAGGTTGGCGGGCGGCGCCTGCGGGCTCGTACGCCATCGTTGCCGGGTACACCGCTGAGGCCGCGACGATCTCGTGGGGAATCTGGGACGGCACGACGTGGCACACCATCGCCTACAACGCAGATGCGTGGGCCAATCGGCCGATGCGCATCACCGCATCATACGGACCTGCGGGTGTGCTGTTGTTCGTCGACGGGGTCAAAGTCGCCGAGGACACGAGCTACACGGGCGGCATCGACACAGCGCAGCCGTTCACGCTCGGGCAGGCGCCATGGTACTGGCCGTACGGCCCGCATTCCTCGCCAGGTGAGATCCGCGAGTTTCGGTATGACGACTCGCAGGTCACCGGGGGGTAGTGCTCACCTGACGGCGAGCGGGATCTGGCCGACCACGACACGTGAGCCGTCCTTGGCTGACAGGTAGCTGGCCACGAGCACGGCCTTGCCCGGTGCGATCCCGGCAAGCGAGATGCTCGCGTCGAACGTACCCCGTGTGCCGGTTCCTGATGTTGCTTGCACGCGCTGGGTTCTGATGACGTTGCCTGCCGTGTCGGCGATCTGGAGCTGGAAGACAGCTTCGAACGTGTTCGCGGAGCCCGTCACATTCAGGGACGTATTCGATGCGACTGTCGCGCCCCACGTGGGGCTCTCAACGAGCACATCGGGCGCGAACGACTCGTGGCCGGCGCGGGTTTGAGGTTCGTCCAAGATGACGCCTTCGCCGCCCAGGACATCGAGTGGCACTCCCTCGAGTTCGAAGAGCACGCTGTCCACACTTGAGAACTGCGTGAGAGTGAACACCACCTGAGCCACGCGCCCCAGCATTGAGAACGAGCCGCCGCCGCTTGCGAACTCGCTCGACATATCCACGGTGGCGACGCCGTTGTCGACACGCACTCCAAGAAGCTTGGTCCCGGCGGGGATCTCGCTTGTGAGCCCCTGGGTCTTCTGGGTCTCGTCGGGTCCCGCCATCAGCAGTTCCATGGCAGCAGCGGCGACGCCCGCGCCTGTGGCGTTTCCAGCCACGGGGGTGAGCTTCTCGGCGCTCATGAAGTACGCCTTCACGGCGCTGACGGCGCCGGGCTCGGTCGACGAGGCATCGACGCTTGGCGTGGGCTCGGTAGAGCCGTTGGTCCCGGGAGCCTCGCTTCCTGCTTGCGGCCCGGACGGTTCGTCGGCACCCGAGCATCCAGTTGCCGTCGCAAGTATCGCTGTGAGCAGTACGTGGGGCGTCAGCACCGCTAGTGTGCGAAAACCCGAACCGTGAGCAATGCGTGAA
>JAHIQC010000425.1 GCA_018902765.1 Actinomycetota bacterium
CCGAGACCGCGCGCGCCTATGGCTCGCAGTGCATCGTGGTCGCCATCGACGCCCGTCGCATACCGGGCTCGTCTCCCGCACGCTGGGAGGTGTTCGTCTCCGGCGGTCGCAAGAACACCGAGCTTGATGCGGTGTCGTGGGCTAGGGAAGCCGAGCGCCTGGGCGCGGGGGAGTTCCTGCTCACGAGCATGGACTGTGATGGGACCAAGGACGGCTACGACATCGATCTGACGCGCGCTGTCACGCGCGCCGTGAACGTCCCGGTCATCGCAAGCGGTGGCGCGGGCACCCTCGACCATTTCGCCGAGGTGGTGCTTGAGGCCGACGCCGATGCGGTGCTGGCGGCGAGCGTATTCCACTTCGGCGAGTTTTCCATCAGGCAGGTCAAAGAGCACATGCGTTCGCACGGCATCCCCGTGCGGCTGTAGAGAAGGAGAGAGTCATGGACCGCGAACGCGACGACCTGACGGTCACTGAGATGAAGTTCGACTCCGATGGCCTTGTCCCGGCCATCGTGCAACAGCACGACACCGGCGAGATCCTGATGCTCGCCTATATGAACGCGGACTCGCTGCAAAAGACGCTCGAAACCCGCCGCACCTGGTTTTGGAGCCGATCGCGCAAGAAGTACTGGATGAAGGGCGAAGAGTCCGGCAACGTCCAAGAGGTCTTCGAGGTCCGCTATGACTGCGACGCAGACACCTTGCTCGTGCGCGTCAACCAGGTCGGCGCAGGCGCCTGCCACACCGGTGAGCGCACCTGCTTTTACCGCACACTTCCGCTCGCGCCCGAGTCCGCCGACGGCGCCGAGATGCCGCTCTCGTAAGGAGACCAAGATGCCCGACGTGATCGACATCCTAGGAACGCCGACGCCCCCCAAGAAGCACGAGATCGGCGATGTGCTTCCCGAGCTTTACGCGGTGCTCGAAAGCCGCAGAGTCGAGATGCCCGAGCACAGCTATACCGCCAAGCTTCTGCTTGGTCACGAGGACAAACTCCTCAAGAAGATCGGCGAGGAAGCGACCGAGGTCGTCATGGCAGCCAAGGACGGCTCCCACGACCAGCTGCGCTACGAGATAGCCGACCTGATGTACCACCTGATGGTGGTCATGGTGCGCTACGACCTCACCCTCGACGAACTTGCCGAGGAACTCGCGTCGCGCCGCCGCAAGTAGCACCGTGGCACGCGCGAGAGGTCCGCTCAAGATTCAGCCGCTGTGGTTACGCGTAGAGCGCAATCGGCTCAAGCTCGCGGTCTTTATCGTCGCGTTCCTGCTCGCATGGGCGCTCGCATTCGTGGTGGTGCTCTGGGTGCCCTCGGTGCTCATACTCAAGGTCGTCGCATCGGCAGGCACGATGAATGGCGACCCGGGCTGGCTGCTCACACTTTCTCGATGGGTCCTTGCGAACTTGTCGGCGACAGGGGTGGGCATCGGCATCCTCGGCGCCGCGTGTTCGGCCGCCCACGCCGCCGTGAGCCTCTCGCAGCCCTTGCGCAAACAGCTCGTGGCCCTGGGCGTGCACCCGGCCAATCGCGAGTTTCCCGAGAGCCGCAGCGCGCTTCGTGACATGGCCATAGCATCTGGCTTCGCCGAGCTGCAGCCGGAGCTGTTCATTCTCGAGTCGAGCTCTCTGAACGCCTTCATCATCGCCCGGGCGCACCAGCGCGCGTACGTGGTCATCACCTCGCGCATGGCCAATCGCATGTCGCAAGATCGTCAGCGGGCGGTGTTCGCAAACCTCATGGCGCGCCTGCGTGGCGGCGACGTTCAGTGGGCGACCGCCGTGTCAGCACTCATGGCGCCCGTGTGGCGTTGGAAAGACCTCAGCCGCACAGGTCCCGATACGGCCGCGCTTCTCGAGGTCAGCCGAAGCTTCATTGCAGGCGACTCGATCGGTCCGACGTACTCGGCGGTCAGGCAACGGTCGACCGCGGGCAAAGACAACATCGAGAGCGCAGGCTACCTCGCGGCGCTACCGCTCGTGGGGCCGCTCATGTGGCTCACCTACGCGGCCGCGGTGGTGGCCTCCGAGCTCGTCGCATTCGGCCACAGGCGCTCGCATCTGCTCTCCTCC
>JAHIQC010000032.1 GCA_018902765.1 Actinomycetota bacterium
CGCCCATGACACCCACGCTGCGGATGTCGGGAAGCACACCGAAATACTGCCACACGCTGCGCTCAGTGTCCCAAGCGCCGATCTCCTCGCGGATGATCGCGTCGGCTAGGCGAAGCGTGTCGAGCTTCTCGTGGGTGATCTCGCCGATGATACGGACCGCAAGGCCCGGTCCCGGGAACGGCTGGCGATGCACGATCTCATCGGGCAGCCCCAGTTCGGAACCCACCGCGCGGACCTCGTCCTTAAACAGGGCCCGAAGGGGCTCGATCAGATCGAAGTGAACGCCTTCAGGGAACGGGATCAGGTTGTGGTGGCTCTTGATCTTGGCCGCTGTCTTGTTGCCCGACTCGATGACATCGGGATACAACGTGCCCTGAGCGAGCCATTTGACGCCCTCAAGTGTCGTGGCTTCCTCAAAGAACACCTTCCAGAACTCCTCGCCGATGATGTGCCGCTTGCGCTCCGGGTCGGTGACTCCGGCCAGAAGCGACAGATAGCGGTCCTCGGCATCTACGTGAACCAGGTCGATGTGGAACTGGTCACGGAACGTCTTCACGACTTGATCGGCCTCGTCCAAGCGCATCATGCCATGGTCCACGAACACGCAGGTGAGTTGGTCGCCGATGGCGCGATGAAGCAGCGCCGCCACGACACTCGAATCAACGCCGCCCGACAGGCCGCAGATAACGCGATCGGTGCCGACCTGCTCGCGCACGCGGGCAACGGTCTCGTCGATGATGTTGACCATCGTCCACACCGGTGGAATGTCCGCGATGTCATGCAGGAACGTGCGGATGATCTGCTGGCCGTACTCGGTGTGCGCCACCTCGGGGTGGAACTGCGTCGCATACAGGTTGCGCTCGCAGTCCTCCATCGCCGCCACCGCGGTGGTGCCGGTGCGGGCGGTGACGGTGAAGCCTGCAGGCGCGGTGCCAACGCTGTCGCGGTGGCTCATCCAACACTGCGAAGTCTCGGACACGCCCGCCAGAAGCGCACTGTCTGCGCCAATCACCGAAAGCTCAGCGAAACCGTACTCGCCTACGTCGGTCTTGGGGATCTCGCCGCCCAAATGGAGCGCCATCTCCTGGATGCCGTAGCAGAACCCGAGCACCGGGATGCCGAGTTCGAGAACGGCCGGATCCATGTGCGGTGCACCTTCGGCATACACGCTCGCAGGACCGCCGGACAGGATGATGGCGGCCGGTGCACGGCGAGCCACCTCCTCGGCGGATATGTCGAACGGCACGATCTCCGAGTACACGCGGGCTTCGCGCACGCGACGCGCGATCAGCTGCGCGTACTGTGCGCCGAAGTCCAGTACAAAGACCGTAGGCTGTGCGTCGTGATAGTCCGACACTAGCGGCCCATCCCAACGCCCTGGGCGTTTTGCAGCGACTTGCCCTCGGTCTGGAGCGACGGCGCAACGAGCACCTCGGCCTTCTGGAAGGCTTTGAGGTTCTCGTATCCGCACGTGGCCATAGAAGTGCGCAGGCCGCCGAGGAGATTCAGGGTGCCGTCGTTCTGATGTGCCGGGCCGAGCAAAATCTCCTCGAGAGTGCCCTTCACTCCGGCGCGCACGCGAGTGCCGCGAGGCAGGTCGGGGTGGAATGTCGCCATACCCCAGTGGTAGCCGCGACCGGGCGCCTCGGCGGCCGATGCGAGCGGCGAGCCGATCATGATCGCGTCCGAACCAACGGCTACGGCCTTGGCCAGGTCGCCGCCGGTGCGCATGCCGCCATCAGCGATGACGTGTGCGTAGCGGCCGGTCTCCTCGAGGTAGCGGGTGCGAGCTGCCGCTGCGTCTGCGATCGCGGTGCACTGCGGCACACCGATGCCCAGCACGCGACGGGAGGTGCATGCGTGGCCGGGGCCCACGCCCACAAGCACGCCGACAGCTCCGGCACGCATGAGGTGCAAAGCGCCCTGATAGCTGCAGCAGCCGCCGATGATGCACGGGATATCGAGTGACTCGACAAAAGCGTTCAGATCGAGCGGCTTGTCGAAGGTGGATACATGTTCGGCGGAGACGACGGTGCCCTGGATGACGAGTATGTCGAGGCCGCCTTCAAGTGCCGGGCCAATGAAGCGCTCGACGTTTTGCGGTGTGAGTGAAGCGGCAGCAAGCACGCCACCGGCCTTGATCTCAGCGACGCGCTGCGTGATGAGCTCGGGCTTCACGTCCTCGGCGGCGTAGATGGTCTGCATCTTGGCCGTTGCCTCTTCTTTGTCGAACGAGGCGATGGCGTCCAGGTGCGGCGCAGGATCGGCGTAGCGGGTCTGAATGCCCTCGAGGTTGAGAACTGCCAAACCGCCGAGCTTACCTAGGGTGATGGCGAAGGCGGGATCGACCACGCCGTCCATCGCAGATGCGAGAATCGGCAATGGGAAGTTGTACTCACGGCCCTTGAAGCTGAACGTCCACGAGATGTCGACGTTGCGCGGGTCGCGCGTACGCCTCGAAGGGACGATGGCAATATCGTCGAACCCGTATGCGCGCCGTGCGGTCTTTCCCCGTCCGATCTCGATCTCCATAGGTGCTGTGCGCCTCCTCTATTCGATGCCCTTTCGGGCGTTATGACCTGCGGGTATACACAAAGACCAGGGACTCTCGCGAAAACGTCGCTGCGAGCGGATCCTGGTCTGATGAAAGCGGCGAGTGGATGCTCCCTTGCAACGAGCCCGCAACACGGGACGCCGCTCGGTACGCGTATTGTAGGCGTTTTGCAGGTGAGGTTGAACCCGCACGGCTATAATAATGCTCAGAAATCGGTCCGACGGTGCCGAGCCGTTCGCTTCGCGCCGAATCACCACCTGAAAGGTCGACCCGTAGCCATGCATCGCAGAACACGACCCTTCGCTTCCGTGAGGCATGCCCGCGCAGTGCTTCTTGTGCTCGCGACCCTGTGCATACTCGCTATCCGTCCGCACCCTGCACAGGCGGCACGAGTGTTCATCGACCCGGGCCA
>JAHIQC010000426.1 GCA_018902765.1 Actinomycetota bacterium
CGACAAGGTATTCGAGTACTTCCTGCGCAACAAGAAGGCTGAGTGGCACGACTACCACACGCGGGTCACGCCGTTCGAGCTCGAGGAGTACCTGCCGCTGTTGTAGAGGGCGCTCGGCTAAGCCATATCCTCGGCGTTGAGGGCTTCGTTCATAGCACCCGTGCGATAGCCGTCAAGATCCTGTGCCACGAAGGTGAAGCCGGCAGTCTTGATGGCAGCCGTCACGACATCGCGCATCTCCCACGCAGTCTGCATCTCGCTGGGCTCGACCTCGAGTCGGGCGACGTCGCCATGCGCGCGGACACGGAACTGGCGCAGGCCCATAGCCCGAAGAGAGTTCTCCGCACGTGCGACGCGAAGGAGCCGGTCCTCTGTGATCGCTTCGCCGTACGGGAAGCGGGAGGCCAGGCAAGCCATCGACGGCTTGTCCCAGTTCGGTAGGCCGAGGAGAGCCGCGACCTCGCGAATCTCTTTCTTGGTAAACCCAATCTCAGCCAAGGGGCTCCTCACGCCGAGTTCGGCTCCGGCACGTGAGCCGGGGCGAAAGTCGCCCGAGTCATCCGCGTTGTTGCCATCGAGCACGTAGGTGAGTCCACGGCTGTCGGCGACCGCCCGAAGCAGGCCGAACAGCTCGGATTTGCAGTGGTAGCAGCGGTCGGGGGTGTTGGCGCGAAACTGGGGATCGATCAGTTCGTGTGTCTCAACCTCGTGGAGCCGCAGCCCGAGTTCGGTGGCGATGTTCCGGGCGTACTCTACCTCGCTTTCGGGATAGGTGTCGCTGGTGGCGAGCACCGCAAGGCAGCGTTCCCCCAAGACAACATGTGCTGCGAAAGCCAGAAGGGTGGAGTCGACTCCACCGCTGTAAGCGACCAGAACGCTGTCGAGACCCGAAAGACTCTCGAGCAGTCGCTCGTACTTGCTCACATCGGTCACTGCGTGCACTCCTCGGTCGCCAGACGAATGCCCAGTATATCGCGCCGGTGTCCATGTGTGCGGGGTGATACAAGCGGTTCGGTACGGTAGACGGTGGCGCACACGACCCTCGTCGGAAGGACACTCGACTGCATTGGGGAAGAAAGGTAGCGGAGGGTTCCGCGAGGCGAGGGAGTGGCGCATGAGCGAACAAGGAGCTGACCGAGGGTTCGAACACTTGTCTGAGGAGGGGAGCACCATTGCTCCGCCTGACGGTATGTCAGAAACGGCACTTGTCTCGAGCATGGAGCAGTATGCACAGACGCATGCCCGGTCGATTACGGACACCGACGAGTACTGGAAGCAATCAGCACTCGAGAATCTTGTGTGGATGGAGCCGTTCAGTAAGGTCAGCTCCGGGGACTTTGAGAACCTGGACTACACGTGGTTTGAGGACGGGATCCTGAACGTCAGCGCCAACTGTCTCGATCGACATCTGCAGACGTGGCGGCGCAACAAGGCTGCACTGATCTGGGAGGGTGACGACGGGACGAGTCGGACCTTCACCTATCAGCAGCTGCACTACGAAGTCAGCCGTTTCGCGAACGTCCTGCTCAAGAAGGGCGTGACGAAGGGCGATCGAGTCGCCGTCTACCTTCCGATGATTCCCGAGCTCCCGATCTCGATGCTCGCCTGTGCCCGGATCGGCGCCATCCATTCCGTCGTCTTTGGCGGCTTTTCTGCCTCAGCGCTCAAAGGGCGCATCCAGGACTGCGGGGCGAAGATGCTCATCACGGCCGACGAGGGCATCCGCGGCGGTCGCAAGGTGCCTCTCAAGGCCGCGGCGGATGAGGCGATGTTCGAGTGTCCGAGTGTTGAGGCGTGCGTGGTGGTCAAGCGCGGCGCCGGTGACGTGGACATGGAGCCGGGTAGGGACACGTGGTGGCATCAGGAGGTCACCGCTCCTGAGGTGCGTCGCCCGAACGAGCCCGTGCCAATGGGTGCCGAGGACCCGTTGTTCATCCTGTACACCTCCGGTTCGACCGGTAAGCCGAAGGGCGTCTTGCACACGACTGCCGGCTATCTTCTGTACGCGACAGTCACATTCAAAGAAGTGTTCGATTATCGCGATGAAGACGTGTTTTGGTGCACAGCGGATATCGGCTGGGTGACGGGACACAGCTACATCGTTTACGGGCCACTGTCCGCCGGGGCGACAACCCTCATGTTCGAGGGCGTCCCGACCTATCCGGACCCGGGACGCTTCTGGGCGGTTGTTGAGAAGTACCGTGTCAGCACGTTCTACACTGCCCCCACCGCCATCCGTGCGCTCATGCGTCACGGCGAAGGCTGGCCCGCCCGTTACGACCTGTCGAGTCTGCGAGTCCTAGGAACCGTGGGCGAGCCTATCAACCCCG
>JAHIQC010000427.1 GCA_018902765.1 Actinomycetota bacterium
CACGACTCTGCGGATGCCGGCACTCGGGGTAGACTATGCACATGAAACGAGTCCTCATAGCAGCGAACGATGCGCACACGCGCGCCTGGGCCGCGAGTGCGATCGATGCGCTCGACGTCACAATCACCCAGTGCGCCGATGGTGAGCTGGCGGCACGACTCTCCGCCGAGGAGTACGACCTGCTCGTTGTCGACGCTGGCCGCGACCCCAAGCCGCTGCTGCAGATCGTTGAGCGCGCCTTGGGCTCCGGACTCGATGCGAAGGTGTTCTTGCTGGTCGAGCCCGAGGCGCTCTCCGCACTCAGGATGCCGGCATCTGCCACCTCCGACTTCGTTGTCAGGGGTGCTTCCTCTGAAGAGGTGGTCGCTCGCGTTAGGACGCTGGTGTGGCCTGGCGAGGAGGCAGCAGCCCAAGAGCTCGTGCGCATCGACGGTCTCACCGTGAATCTCGCGACCTATCAGGCTCACGTCAACGGCGTGCCTATCGACTTCACGTATCTGGAGTATGCGCTGTTCGCGTTCCTCGTCACGCATCCCAATCGCGCCTACAGCCGCGAGGTTCTCTTGCGCCGCGTGTGGGGCAGCGACTACTACGGGGGATCACGCACGGTGGACGTACACGTCAGACGCGTGCGCGCCAAGATCGGTCTTGAGCTCTCGTCGCGTCTGGACACTGTTCGGCACGTCGGCTACCTGTGGCACGGCTGAGGCTCTGGCTTCAGCGCACGGTTCCCACAAAGCGATAGCTGACTCCCCGAATCACCGCGCAATTCCCGGCGATGCCGTGGACCCGCATGAACTCGCACATCGCATCCGGGGTGAAGAACGCTCCCGGTTCGCCCAGAAGCTTCTCGCCAAGGACGATTAGGCGCATCACTACTCCGGCGGGGTCGAGCTCCACGACAAGGACTCCGCCACCCGTGCGCACCACGCGGCAAAACTCGCTGACAGCGCCTGGCTGGTCGCGAAAATGGTGGAATGCATCGGTCACGATTACTGCATCGAACGAATCGTCAGGAAACGGCATCGCTTCAGCCGTGCCCACCACGCCCTCGATCGGGCCGTCATCGGGGATGTAGCGCAGCATCTCGGGTGTCGGATCCAAGACAGTGACCCGTGCTCCGGTCGATTCGCTTAACCGACTCGCGAGTGCGCCTGTCCCGCCGCCCACGTCCAGGACGCGGCGCTCTCCACCCAGATACGGCTCGAGCCAGCCGCTGATCTCATCGATGCTCTCGGGTGACCATCTATCGGCGAAGTGGCCAAAGGCCGGTGCGGCCCAGTTGAAGAAGCCCATATGTGGTTCTCCTCGGCGTGTCGTGTTCGTCGGGTAGAATCTGTTCGATGCAACAAGGATGTTCCCGTTGTCAGCAGCTTCTCGACCAGAAGGGCGCTCATGACCCAGCGCACCATAGCCGTGATCGACGGAAACAGCCTGATGCACCGGGCGTTCCACGCGCTGCCCCCTAGCATGACCGCGCCGGATGGCAGGCCGACCAACGCCGCCTTCGGTTTCGTATCGATGCTCGTGCGACTCGTTGCCGACATGAGGCCCGATGGGGTCATCGTGGCGTGGGACAAGGGTCGGCCTAAGTTTCGGTCCGACGCGCTCGCGCAGTACAAGGCGCATCGCCCGCCGACCGCGCCGGAGCTTCGCGAGCAATTCCCCATGATCAAAGAGGTCATGGACGCGCTGGCCGTGCCGCAGTTCGAGGCCGAGGGTTGGGAGGCCGACGACATCTTGGGCACGTTCGCCGCGCGTGGGTCTCAGCTCGGCATCCGGATCTTGCTCGTGACCGGCGATCGCGATGCTTTGCAGCTCGTTGATGACAATGTGACGGTCGTTTCCACACAGCGAGGTGTGAGCGATATCAAGCTCTACGATGCCGAGGCGGTGCTGGAGCGCTTTGGCGTGCGCCCGGATCAGATCATCGACTACCTGGGGCTCAAGGGCGATACGTCGGACAACATACCGGGTGTTCCCGGGGTCGGGGAGAAGACGGCGGCCAAGCTCATTCAGGAATACGGCGGCCTGGATGCGGTTCTGGAGAACTCGCAGACCATCAAGGGCAAACTCGGCGAGAACCTGCGCGAGCACGCTGACTCCGCTCTCGTGAGTCGTACCGTCGCCACTATCCGCATAGACGCCCCGGTCGAAATCGACCTGGAGCAGGTCTTCTGGGGGCGCTTCGACGCTCGCGAGGTCGCACGCGTCTTCGGCGAGCTTCGTTTCACGGCGCTGCTGGACCGAGTGCTCTCGACCCTTGGTGGTCAGGCGAGCTCGGAGGCAACGGATCCGGCATTGAGCACTCCGCAGGCCACGAGCGCATCCACCAGCACCCCATGGACGCAGATGAAGGGGGGCGAGGCGCTCAAGGCGCTTCGCGACTGGTCGACCTTAGAAGCGTGGCTCGGTGTCGCCTTGGATGACGGCACCGGAGAGTCACTGTTCGCGATTCGGCGAGACCTGGCCGTTGCGCACGGTGGTTCGATCGCACTGATCGAGGGAGATCATGCCGAGGAGGCGTTCGCGACACTCCTCGGCTCGGCCCGCATCGCCGCAGGGGACACGAAGGGGCTGTTACACGAGCTGTGTCCCCCTGCGACACCTGAGTGCGCCTCGGCGCTGGATGCCGTGGACCCCGCCCGACTGTTTGACTGTGCGATTGCGGCGTACCTGCTGGAGTCGAATCGTTCCTCATACGCTCTGGCGGCGCTTTCCGCTGATTATCTCTCCGAGCCTGTCGGGCACACGGATGATCAGGGTCGCGCGGCACTAGAGGCCCGGATCGCTGCGCTTCTCGCGCCCGAGCTGCAGGCCAGATTGTCGGATGACGGCTCGTCGCAGGTCATGAGAGATATCGAGATGCCGCTGATCCCGGTGCTAGCGCGCATGGAAGATGCGGGAATCGGATTGGATGTCACCGTGCTCAAGGAGCTGTCGATAGAGACCGCTGCGAGCATTGGGACGCTCGTGACCGAGATTCACGCGTGCGCCGGCACCGAGTTCAGCATCGATTCGCCCAAGCAGCTCGCAGAGATCCTCTTCGAGAAGCTCGGACTTCCGCCACAGAAGCGGACCAAGACCGGTTTCAGTACCGACGCGAGTGTGTTGGCCACCCTGGCGCCACTGCATCCGATCGCGGAGAAGGTGGTCGCCTACCGTGAGCTGGCGAAACTGAAGTCGACATACATCGACGCGCTGCCGTCACTCCTTGCCGCTGACGGTCGTATACATACTTCCTTCAACCAGACTGTCGCGGCCACGGGGCGCCTTTCCAGCAGCGCGCCGAACCTACAGAACATCCCGGTGAGAACGGAATTCGGCAGGCGCATCAGGGCGGCGTTCGTGCCTGCGTGCTCAGGTGACCTGATCGTGTCTGCAGACTACTCACAGATAGAGCTGCGGATACTCGCACATCTTTCGAACGACATGGGACTCATCGAGGCGTTCACGAGCGGCGAGGACTTCCATGCGGCGACTGCGGCGCGCGTGTTCGGCGTGGAGCTCGAAGCGGTCGAACCCGGGATGCGCGCGCGGGCCAAGGCGGTCAACTTCGG
>JAHIQC010000428.1 GCA_018902765.1 Actinomycetota bacterium
GGGTCCTTCCCTGTGCCGCGAGCCGCGAATGCCGCAACCACGAGAAGCACCGACGCGAGCGCAACCCCGCCGATGATGAGCCACTTCTTCTTGTTCACGCATGCCTCCTACTCGAGGCAGGGGCCCCTTGCGGAGCCCCTGCCGTCACGTTTCATGTAGATAGTAGAGCTACTGCAGCAGGTTCGCGACCTTCGTGCGAACCGCACTGCTGATTGCAGTATCCCCGCCGAAGAACATGACCTGGTTGATATAGGCCTTGTGGGCGGTGATGGCCGCTTCGGTCTCGGCCGGAAGCGCTGTGACCTCGGTCAGCAGCATCACCGAGCCGAGCTTGCCTTGGGCGCAGCCACCGGCAAGCGCATCGGGGAACTTGCGGCCTGTTGCGAGCGCCATGCCGTTCCACTCTAGGCCGGCATAGTCCACGCCGTACGTCGCGATCTTGACCGCCGTGTCGAAGCGGTTCGCTCCGGCTAGGCGAAGCGCGGGTGAGCCAACAATCACTTCGGCCTGGACCTTGACGGCGTCAGGCACCGCACTGACCCCACCAATCACGAGCACGCGATCGGCAGCAAGGTTCGTGAGGGCCTGTTTGGTGAAGTCGGGAAGGCCGGTGCTCTTGGTGAGCAGAATCGGCCAGCCGCTGCCTGCAGCTAGCGGGGAAGCCGCGAGTGCATCGGGGTAGTTCGCGCCGGTGGACAGGAACACCGTACCGTCGTAGCTACCGCCCATCTCGAGCTTGGCGCGTTCCGCGACCTTCTTGGCCGTCTCGTAGCGATCGAAGCCTCCGATGCGCTCGGTGCTCACACCCGCAAGGGCGTCAATGGCGTTCTTGGTCGCATCGCTAACCGCAGCGGTGCCGCCAACCACGATTGCGTGGCTAGCGCCCAGACGGCCTATCTCAGCAGCGACGACTCCTGGAAGCGAAGAGGGATTCACGAGCAGCACCGGACCATCGAGGGCTCCAGCAAGCGCTCCACCACCCAGCGCGTCGGGCCAGTTGGCGCCGGATGCGATGACGACGGTATCCGCGCTACCGTCCTCGTAACTCTGCTTTGAGGCGAGCACGGCGGTTGAGTAGCGATCATCGCCGGCGACCACGACCGTCGGAGGTGCGGCGGCCATTGGCTGAATGCATGTGCGTGCCTGACCCGCCGTGAGCGAGATACTCGTAGCCCCGGTCATCTCGGCAGCGTTGAGGTACCACACCTTGCTGTACTTTCTGGCAGGGTCGGTGAACTTGAGCTTGTAGTTGCCCGCCTTGAGTCCGGTCAAAGTCTGCTGTCCATCAGAGCCCGTGTAGCCCGAGGACGCCTCGACCCAAGTTGAACCCGCCTGGCCCCAAAGCATCACATTGATGCCTTCCAAGGGGGCGCCGGCCGCGGTCGTGGCCTTGGCGGTGATGGTGGCTTGTACTTCGAGCACCGCGTTCTTGCCTGAGGTGGTCGATCCTGCGGTCACGGCCACGTCGGTAGCTGACTGCACGAAGGCCGCGTTGTTGTAATACTCGGTCGCGTAGGTCTCCGACCAATCCCTGAACCCGATGCGATACGTGCCAGTCCGAAGGCCGCCCATGTCGTACGTTCCGTCGCTCTCAACCCAGGTGTTGTTCACGATCTCCCAGGCAGAACCAACGTACTTGTACGCGAACACGTCGACCGTATCGATCGGGTCTCCCACAGCATTCGTGACGCTGCCGGTGATATGGCCCGCAAGAGCCAATACGGCGTTCTTGCCAGATACGGTGGTGCCCGCGGTCGCGGCAATGTTGGTGGCGGAGTCTAGGCTGGAGGCATCGTTGTAGTATTCCTCCAGGTAGGTGCCTGAGTCGTCCCAGAAGCCGATTCGATACGTGCGCGTGCCAAACCCAACCAGATTGTAGTCACCTGTGCTGCCTGTATAGGTATCTGTCACCCATTCCCAGCCCCACGGCGAGCTCTCGTACGCCGTCACCAAAATGCCCTCGATCGGAGCCCCGACTGCGCTCGTGACCCGCCCGGTGATGTGGCCGGCAAGCGCGAGTGTCGCGTTGATAGTTCTCGTGCTTCCCGCCGTAACTGCTACATCGGTCGCCGTCTCCACCGTGCCCGCATTGTTGTGGTACTCCGGCGCGAATGTGCCGTTGTAATCCTCGAAGCCGACTCGGTATGTGCCAGTGCGCAGACCCCCGACGTTATAGGTGCCATCCAGCTCTGTGCCCTGCTCGCCTGCCCAGTCCCAGTACCCCTCGGATACGTCGTACTTGAACACTTGGACAGAGATGTCCCCCAGCAACTCGCCCTGGGGACCCGTGACGGTTCCCGCGACATGACCCGCAGCTCCAAGCACTGCATTCTTGCCCGAAGTCGTGGACCCAGCGGTGACTGCAATGTTGGTCCCCGCATCGAGAGTGATCACGTCGTTGTAGTACTCACGCAAGTAGTCGCCACTGTAGTCCTCGAACCCGATACGGTAGGTGCCCGTGGGAAGGCCGCCAATATCGTAATAACCCAACTCGTCGGTCCAAGTCCCGCGGCCCCCATCCCAGTAGCCGTCATAGTTCACGTAGTAGGCGACCTCAATGTCTCCAAGACCTTGTCCGGCTGCATTGGTCACCCGCCCGGTGATGTGACCGGCGCGAGCCAGCACGGCGTTCTTGCCCGAAGTCGTGGATCCCGCCATCACCGCGACGTCAGTAGCGGTCTCCAGGCTGGTCGCGTTGTCGTAGTACTCGCCAAGGTAGTTGCCTGAATCATCCGAGAACCCGACACGGTAGTTTCCAGTTCGAAGTCCGCCGACGTCATAGAGCCCGTCGGGGTCAGAAGTGGTATCCCAGACCCAGTCATAACCCCACTCTGGGGAGTAGCTGTACGTCTGAACGCTGATATCTGCCAACGGCGCGTTCGCGCTGTTGGAGATGCGGCCGGATATGTGACCGGCTGGTTCGAGCACGGCGTCTATGCCGGAACTCGTAACGCCCTGTTCGACCACGATATCGGTCGCCAAATCCATAGTGCTCGCGTCATCGTAGAACTCGCCAGCATACTGCCCGTTGTAGTCAACGAACTCGATTCGATATGTCCCTGCATCCAGACCAAGAATCTCGTATGAGCCATCGCTTTGCGTTGAGGCGGAGCCTACCTGCCAGCTGTCTCCATCTGCGTACTCGTATGCATACACGTCGACCGTATCCACCGGGTCAGCAGCGCCATTGGTGACGGTGCCCGAGATACCCCCGCTCATATCCAAACTCAGGCCCAGTCCGTAGGCACCCGTATTGTCGCCGCCGAAGCCAGCGACGACCGCGTAGTAATCGCCCGTGTAATCGGCAGTGAACGTTATCTTGGAGTACAGACTCCCAGCCCCATCGTCGTCATAGGTGATTTCATTGAAGCTGTCGTCATACAGCCACATGACCGTGTCCATGCCGTCGCCGTCGAGCGTCTCAAGGGCATAGCGCTCCCCTGCGCTCACCGAGAACACAAACCAGTCCTCA
>JAHIQC010000429.1 GCA_018902765.1 Actinomycetota bacterium
AGATCACTGACCCGCGCAAGTATTTCGGGTAGACGACAACGGAACGATACGCCGAATGAACACAGGAGAGACGCGACGATGGAATATCAGGCAAAGGCCTTCAAGTACGGCGATGACATCAACACCGACTACATAATCAGTGGCAAGCACAAGTTCAAGTCCGCTGATATGGAGGCCATGGCGGTCCACGCCATGGAAGAGCTCGACCCGCGTTACTATGAGAAGGTCAAGCCTGATGGAGGATTCCTCGTTGCGGGCAAGAACTTCGGGATGGGTTCGAGCCGGGAGCAAGCGCCGCTCGTGCTTATTCACAGCAATACCAAGGCGGTGCTCGCAAAGGGCTTTGCCCGCATCTTTTATCGCAACGCCATAAACACCGGCTTGCCGGTCGTTGAATGCGACACGGATCTGATCGATGACGGCGACGAGCTTGTGGTCGATCTTGAAGCCGGAGTGGTTCGCAACGTGACGCAGGGAACTGAGATTCCGTTCCCGCCGTTGCCGCCGGTGATGGCGCAGTTGTTAGCAGATGGAGGGCTCGTCGAGCACTTCCGCAAGCATGGTGGGTTCAACCTATAGGAGAGTGACGCTCAGATGAGCGCAAAGAAGATCGTTGAGAAGCCGATCGCTTCGAACGGGCGCCTGCTAGGCGAGCGGGACGAGATCGTCGACGCCGCCATCCGCGGCAAACGTGCGCAGCAGGCGATCTTTGACGCGCTTGCGGGTGACGAGCGCGGTCAGCGTCAGCTGGCGGCTCGCGTGTTGCACGCGTTGGCTGTCAAGAAGCCTGAGCTGTTGAAGGACAAGGGTGCTGAGCTCGCCGACGCACTTGACCGTCCCGAGGCCCAGACGCGCTGGGAGATCCTCGGAACCCTTGAGAAGATGGTTCCGGTGGATGCTCGCGTCGCTGACAAGGCCATTGTTCCCACCTCAAGCGCGCTGCACGATGCCGAGTCCGGAGTCGTGCGGCTTGCCGCGTTCCGCCTCCTGTGCGCGTACGGTGCCACCACCGCGAAGCGCTCTGAGAAGGTATGGCCGCTTCTAGATGAGGCCGTCCGCGTGTACCACGGCGACCCCGAGTTTCCGAACATGCTCTCGGGCTTCTTCCGCTTCATGCAAGGTGCGGCTTCCGATGAGATCAAGTGGGCCGCAGCCGAGCGCATGGAGTTCGACGCCGAGCACGGCAAGGGGCTCCTCGGCAGGCGGGCCAAGCAGATCGTGGCGTGTGCCCCCAAGAAGCGCGGACGCAAGAAGAAGGCCACGCCCACGACCTAGTCACGGCACAGTCACGGCGAAGGCCTTGTGCCGGCGCGAGCACGTCATACATAGCAGCAAACACCGACCAGGAGGTTGAGATTCTCTCTATGGCCAAGCACACAGTCACACTGATTCCCGGCGACGGCATCGGGCCGGAACTCACCACAGCGATGACGCGCGTCGTGGAAGCGACCGGCGTCGACATCGAGTGGGAGATCGCCGAGGCGGGCTCCGATCAGATCGACAAGTACGGCACCCCGCTGCCTGAGTCGACGCTGGACTCGATCCGCAAGAACAAGGTCGCTATCAAGGGCCCGATCACCACACCCGTTGGCGGCGGCTTTCGCAGCGTGAACGTCGCCATCCGCAAGGAGCTCGACCTGTACGCCTGCCTGCGTCCGGCGTTCACTATCCCCGGTTCGGGCGCGCGCTACGACGATATCGACATCGTCATCGTGCGCGAGAACACCGAGGACCTCTACGCCGGCATCGAGTTCGAGCAGGGCACGCAGGACGCGGCCGATCTCATCAAATTCGCCGCCGATCGCGGCGCGGGAATCATCCGCCCCGACTCTGGCCTGTCCATAAAGCCCATCTCGATCACGTGCACCGAGCGCATCGTGCGCTACGCTTTCGACTACGCGATCGCCAACGGCCGCAAGAAGGTAACCGCGGTCCACAAGGCCAACATCCTCAAGATGAGCGACGGACTGTTCCTGAAAGTAGCCCGTCAAGTCGCCGAGGAGTACAAGGACTCCGGCATCGAGTTCGATGACTACATCGTCGATGCGACCTGTATGCAGCTCGTTTTGCATCCCGAGTGGTGGGACGTGCTCGTGCTCCCGAACCTCTACGGCGATATCGTCTCGGACCTCTCGGCAGGTCTCATCGGCGGCCTCGGCATAGCCATGGGAGCCAATATCGGCACCGATTGCGCCGTATTCGAGCCGGTCCACGGCTCGGCACCTAAGTACGCCGGCAAGGATATGGCCAACCCCACCGCCGAGATCCTTTCGTCGATGCTCATGCTCAAGCACCTCGGCGAGACCGAGGCCTCCGACCGCGTGCTTGCCGCCGTGCGTGAGGTCATCGGCAAGGGCGAGAAGGTCACCTACGACATCAAGCGCAGCAACACCGGAAGCACCGACGGTGCGGTCGGTACGCAGGCTTACGCCGACGCACTCATCGAAGCCCTGGGCTAGCGGTACCGTCGGGATGGACGATCACATCGACATCCCGTTGTCTTTCTGGGAGCGCCTCGCATCCGACAAGCGCAAGTTGGCGCTTGTCGTGGGCGGGGCGCTTCTTACGGTGGCGCTGATTGTCGCGGCGGCGCTGGGTCTGTCGGCTCGCAACGCACCGCCGCCCGTCCCACGTGACTCGTCGGGCAACTCGACCAAGCCCCCGACGTCGGTCGACGAACCGACGACCGAGCCCACGGATTCAGTCGAGCCGAGCCAGCCTGTGCCTTCTGTGAACACCACGGCTTCCGATACCCCGACGGGGTCGGCCAGCTTCGCGCGAAAGCCTTTCATCGCCTATCGGCTCTCCGGCGCCCTGTGGATCTCGCGAGAAGACGGAACGTCGCCCAGGCAGCTATTCGAAGTCGCAAGAGGAGCGTTCGCGCTCTCACCAGATGCCGGAACCCTTGCCTGCGTCGACGCCGGTAAGAGCCTCTTGACCCTCGTTGATGTGGCCTCTGGCACGTCCAAGAGCGTCGGTCCTGCCGAGGACGCCGACATGTGTTGGTCGCCGGACTCCGGCTTCGTTCTCTACACCGCCAAGACCGCGAATCGCTTTGATATCCGCCGGGTGCTTCGAGACGGGACAGGTAGTGCGAATGTGGCCGCGGGACACTCGCCGAGGGTCTCGCCGAGTGGATCGGGCGTCGCGTGGATCGCGGACTCGGTATTCGGTCAGGCCGGGACTGCAAGCGCTGCGCTGTTCAAGGATGCTGCGCGGGTATCTCGATTCTCCGGCCCCTCATCCACCGAGGTCGCGTTTGCCGTTGATGGTGTGGTCCTCGTGGTCGGTGGTGCGCCGGGCACGGCACGGGTGCTCACGATGCCCTTGGGTTCGGACTTGGCCTTCAATAGCGCCAAGGCACGCGAAATCGTCGGCTCACCGTCGGGCTCCAGACCTGTGTCCTATGCCCATTTGTGCGCTTCGCCGTCTCCTGTCGATGGCAGCGGCCGATATCTCGCATACGCAGAGGTTGGGGATGACGGCTACTCTCGAACATTCATTTACGACGCCACCAAGTCCCGTTCAGTTGCGCTGTCCGTGCGCCGAGACACCTACCCGCTGTGCTGGAGTGCGGATGGCAAGCGCTTGTTCATGGTCGAGGGCAATGCGTTTCAGGGGGAGTCGACGGTGCTCGTGAGTGTCCTGCCGGACGGCATGGGTCGCAAAGCGATCGTTCACGACGCGGGCCAGTAGCTCGGATTTCGCCCGATTGTGACAGATATCACTATTGACCCGCGTATCGG
>JAHIQC010000430.1 GCA_018902765.1 Actinomycetota bacterium
ACGATCAGAGTGCAGTCGTGCCCCTGTAGTAGTCCGAGCAGGCGCACAAGATCGCCTCGCGGCACGGAAAGCGACGTCGGGTTGTTGGGGCTCACGATGACCGCGAAGTCACAGCCGTTGGCGATGGCCTCGGCGGCGAAGCGGTCGACGTCCAGGGTGAATGACGGCGCATCGAGCGGGAACTCGATGACGTGGCCATCGGGCGCGGCGTTGGCGTACTCGTTGAACGACGGCACCGGGATGATCAGCTTCGAGGCCTGATGGCCGGAGAAGATCTTGATGATCTCGGCCGCCCCGTTGCCTACCACGAGCCTGTCTGCGGGCTGTCCGATCAGCTTGCCGACCAGGCCAGCCAAGACGTTCTGCGCCACGGGATAGTTGAGCACAAGTTCATGAATCCGCTCTGTGAACTGAGAGAAGAGGGACTCAGGCGGAAAGTAGAGGTTGTAGAGGTAGGCGTGGTCCACGAACTCGTGGCGCCAGTAGCCGCCGTGCTCAGACTGGAGCGCTTCGTACTCCGCTGCGCGTGCGGCGCGTGTCTGATCGGTTACGGACTCTGTCACCCTGCTGCCCCCTCGGCCGCACGGTTCGCCTCAGCGCTTGCGGCCTCACGCTTCAACTCCTGCGAGTATCGGGGAAACATCTCCTCGGCAGCGGCTAAGTCCTCGAGCGTGTCTATCTCATACCAGGCGTCCGCATCGAAGAGTACCGGCTTGAGGGTGATGGAGCCGTCAGCGATCATTTCTGCAAAGACCGACTCGTAGTAGTCTCCCGTGCGCTTTGCGGCCACGTACGTATCGAGACGCTCTGAGATCACGCGCCATGTCTCGCGTGAGAAGCTGTAGATGTTGACGGTCTTGTAGTGGGTCGCATCCGGGCGGCTCATCTCTCCGAGGCAAAATGCGCTCACGTCGCCTTGCTTGCCGCCAAACGTGACCGTGGTCCCGTTCATCCAGGGCAACTGACGCGAAACTGCAACCCGATCGGGCTTGAGCATCCCTTCGAGCAAGGCCCCGTCGAACACGAGATCGCTTTCAATGAGCAAGAACGGCTCATCGATGGTCTTGCGCGCCAACCACAGGCTGTAGATGTTGTTCGTGGTGCGATAACTCTTACTCGTCACGTAGCTGATCTCGATGTCACCGGAGTGGTCCCCCAGGTAGTCCTGGATCGAATCGGACTCATGGCCGATGACCACTACGAGGCGGGTGAATCCGGCCTCTCCTAGGGTCCTCAGCAAACGCTCAAGGATTGAGACCCCGCTCACGTCGACGAGGCACTTGGCCGTCGAATCAGTCAGCGGCGCGAGCCTGCTGCCCATACCGGCTGCAAGCAGCAGTGCTGTGGTGGGTCGCTGTTCTCGAGTATCGGAAAGCGTGTGCATCGTGGCTCCAAATCATCGTGGTTGCGACCTTCACACCATGTGGCGCGAGGGTCGAACCAGTGCGCAAAAAGGGCGCCTACCGAGTCAGTTGCGCTCGGCGCTGCGTCCTTGGATTGCAGGCACTGGTACCGTGACGACGGAAAGGCCGACGTTGCGTCGATCCATCGAACAAACTAGGTGGTCTTCATCCCTGTGGTACGCCTCCACCAAGGAAGTATTCGCTGGTAGATGCAGAGACTTCGTCGAGCCACAGGAGAAGTGAGAGAGGGGCAACCAGACTCTGGTTGGAGCGCCACATCGCGGCGCAGTAGAGTGCGATTATAGCTCAGGAGCGGCCCAAAGGCGAATTCGGGCGTGGTCGGGAGGGCTCTTTTGGGGCACACGAAGGCCCCTTCGAGCGCCCCAGTCTACTGACAGGTTTCTGCTCGGACCCGGGTCTACAGACAAGTAGCCGACGACTTTAGATCTTGGCGCTGTCTGCCCCCCGGCCGAGGAGTAGGCCGACCACGGCCAGCAGTGAGATTAGGACCAATGGCACGTACCAGATCAGTGCGAGCAGCGCCGTGAGCATGTCACCGAGCCCTGCTTGCAGGCCCACCACCGAGGGATTCCAGCACCCGTGTTAAACCTCAGGCTCGTCCTCGCTTGGGGACTCCGCACCGCCATTGAGAATCTGCCCGACGTTGACTGCGGGAATGATGACACGACCCACAGGACTCGCCGCAGACAGATCCGCGTACACAGTCCTAATAGTTCCGAAGAGCACGGTTACGCCGTTGTAGACGAGCATTGGCTCCCAATCGTCAGGGTGTTCCTCACGCAGGGTAGAGATGTCGAAGAAGCCCGTAACAACCAAGGCGCCAGCAAACCCTGCGGCCTCGTACTCGTCGTCCGCCGAGTTGACTTCGACGGTCAGCTGCACGGCCATATCGTTCTCAGACTCGTTCGACTGCAGCACTGAGATATCCAGTTTCAGGTGGAGCTCTGACTTGTCGAAGGAAGTAGCCCCAGGACGGACTTCAAAGTACGACTTCATAATGCGGAAGTCGCCAAGACGCAGAATGGAATCGATGTTCGGGCTCATACCGCGATCCTATCAGTCGCAGTGTACGAGCCGTACACGGTGCGATTGAGGCGTTTGGTCTCGCGATATCCAGCAGTCGTCTTGCCACCATCAGCCACGTAGAGTCCGGCGGAGCGGAAACCGCAAGGCGCAACACCTGGGTTTACGTCGCACCCGATTGCGTGCGCCACCTGCACCATTGTGTGCAGAGTCGGGCTCGACTTGTGTTGCATGATCTGTGAGACGCGGGCGCGCGAGACACCCAAGGACCGAGCGAGATCCGCCTGCGTGATTCCCTGGGCTGACATCAGACGAGCGATGTCATTCGTGAATGCGCTGATAGCGATTTCGTGCCGGTACTCAATCTCGCTGGCGTCGTCAGAGATGAGTTCGTTAAGTTGGCTTAGCAGACTAGACATACTCGCTACCTTCCTCCAAGAACCTGTCGATTGTTGATTTGACCGATTCCATCGCCTCGTTGAATTGCTGATCGTTCTCCGTCTTGTCCTCTATCCGGACTATCACGAAGCCGCGGTTCGTTTGAAATGCGTAGGCTCTGCAAGCGCGGGGGGAATGGACTTTGTACTCACACAATCGGAAACCCTTGTACTTGTGGTTGTCCAACCACTTGAACAGTTCGGGGTTCTCAGGAGGCCCGTTGCGATCGACACCGTCGATGCGGGCCTTCATTCGCGGCGCAGTCTCGCGATGCTTCTTCAAGTACTTCAACGGCTGACACTGGCCAGTTGGAGAGATGAGCATCCATGTCCTGGCTCCTACTTTCTCCGCTTTCACGCCGTCGGTCCTATCTGTGTAGTTCCCGCGCCAGAGGTATATGTAAACAAATAGCTTGACACTTGTCTATAGACACTCCCGAAATGGTCTCGGGAACTCACATCACAATTGCGGACTCTACACGCTGGAGCTGACACGCCGAGATAATCGAGATGACCATGCGGGTTGGGACTAACAGATGATCGGTGCGCTACTTTTGAACGCTCAGCTCGAAGACGGCTGCATAGTGTCCTACCAGCTAAAACGCCCCTTCGAGTATCTCCGTAGAGACCCCAAAGGGGCGTTCTGTCATTCATGGTGGGCGATGTAGGATTTGAACCTACGACTTCTTCCGTGTGAAGGAAGCGCTCTCCCCCTGAGCTAATCGCCCGAAATGCCGCACGAGCGGCGAGTGATATTCTAGCATGCAATCCGGCAGGCGGAAGGTGCAAGATATGGCGAAGCGCCTCGTTCGTGTCAAGCTCCGTTTGGCTCATGTACGTCCGCGCATCTGGCGCACGTTCGAGATGCACTCCACCTCGACTCTTGGAGAGTTACATCTCGCGATTCAGGCCGTGATGCCGTGGGAGGGATACCACCTGTATGAGTTCGTGGTGGACGGCGCCTCCTATGTGGATCCCAACGGCGGGTGGGAGGATCTCGACGGTAACGCCGAGGCCTACGACC
>JAHIQC010000431.1 GCA_018902765.1 Actinomycetota bacterium
ACGTTCCAGGTATCCACGCCGATTGCGGTCGACACGCTGAACGTCGCCACCGTCACGGGCACCTACGGCATCATGATCGACGCTGAAGTGCCGTCTTCAGGCGTGGTGTCCGATTGGGATGACGCGACGGTGGACGTGGTGGCTCCCTCGATCGATGTGGAGAAGAGCGCCAACACCGACTTCGTCATCGAGCCGGGCGAAGACGTCACGTATACGTATGACGTGACCAATGACGGCGATGTGCCGCTCTTCGGCGTGGTGCTCGACGACGATATCCTCGGAAACGTGGGTGCGTTGGGTATGCTCGCGGTCGGAGAGAGCATGCAGTTCGAAGCTACTGCATTCGTCGACGCTGATGTGACCAACATCGTGACTGCCATAGGCTCCGATCAGTGGGGCCACCCGGTCACCGATACGGCGACGTGGACTGTGGTCTATGAGCCCATTGCTCCATTCCCGCCGGACATGGCGATCGTGAAGTCCGTTGACAAAGCCACGGCCGATCCGGGCGACCTGGTCACTTACACCCTGACCTATACCAACACGGAGGACCCGCTTGTCGCACCAAACTCCGTAGCGACTGACTTCACTATCGTGGACGACTTCGACGGTCGTTACTCGACCGTGGTCAACGCTGGCGGAGGGACGCAGTCTGGTACCGAGCTCACGTGGGCTGTCGCAGGCCCCGTCGCGCCGGGTGAGTCCGGCACGATCAGCTACACCATGCGCATCGCCTCTACGATGCCGACCGGAACGACCAACGTGGATAACGTGGTTGTCATCCGTTCGATCGGTGATCCGAACCCGGACAACGATCGCGACACCGCACGCGTGAAGGTTCCCGTGACCGAGCCGTTCCTGCCGTTCACCGGTGGGGAGCTCGCCTTGTTGCTGGGCGCCATTGCAGCCGCGGTCGTTCTTGGTGGTGGCCTGCGTCGCTACGCTTCGCGTGCCGCGTAGGTCGTTAGTGCACATATCCTTTGTGGTGTAACAGTGAGGCCCCGACAATGTCGGGGCCTCACTTCGTTTCATGTGTGATGGTCACTGGCTGGGAGGGATGTTCTCGCCCCAGTCGATCGACCCGTTGTCTCTCCAGTCGATGACGTGCCAGACCTCGTGGTTCAGAATGCGGCTCAGGGAGCTGGTGTGCGCCGGGTTGATGATGATGCGCCCGCTCTTGTACAGAGCGATGGCCTGATATCCGCGGGCATCGCCGAAGCTGACTGTCGTGCCCTGAAGGATCGGGTACTTGGCGATCAGACCCGCGAGGATGGCCTTGGCCTGCGCCTGCTCGCTGCCGGCACCGGCTGCGGAGCGCTTGGTGACCGTCGAGGACTTGGTTGCTGCCGACTTCACGGCGGCGGGAGCCACAAGGGCCTTGACCGGTGCAGCTGCCATGGGAGCTGCGGTCGACATCGCAGTGGATGTGGATGCCGCGACTTGGAACTTGGCCGCAGGAACCTGGGCCTTGAGACTCGGCGCGAAAGCGGTGAGCTTTGCACCGTTGGAGCTGTTCACTGCCAGCGCAGGTGCGGCGCCTGCGAGCAGTGTGCCCGCGAGGATCAGCGCTGCGATTCGAGCGGCGGTGGTCTTGCGATTATCTGTATACATGTGGAGCACCCCTTGGTACGAGCCAAGATGCACATCGGCCCGGTCCTCCCCGCAAAGTGCCGGTGGGATCCGAGCCGTTAAGTGATCTGGCTTCGTACCCGGCAGTCCGGCTGTCATGGGAAGCATGGCTTCCGTTAGACCCGTGACTTTGCGAAACCCGCCTTTCGGCGAGCCGTGCCTTTATCGGGGAACTCGATACGATGTGCGATTCTCAATTTCCCTACACTGTGTCTATCGGCAAGAGGGGATAGAGTCCTTAGTAGAAAGTGTGATATTCGCCACAGTTCTTCTGCGGCATGCGTCACACTTCAGGCATGAGAGATCGTCATTCAAGGTCTCACGAAGGGAATCGCGGTGGAGTTAGCTGCCAGGCAGTCGTCGGTGCCCAAGGGGCCCAAGCGCGCGAAGCTGATCGCCCATGCGCTCGGCAACGTGTTCTTGGGCATCGCTTTGGGTCTGGCCGCCTATTACCTTCTGACGGATCTGGTCACAAGCCGAAACCAAGTCGCCTTGACCCGTCAGCTCGACGTAGGCACGCTACCCAGCGCGGAGCCGACGTCAGACGCACCTGCCATGGAGTGGGAAGGGTGGCAGGAGCAAGACGTCGCATACTGGAC
>JAHIQC010000432.1 GCA_018902765.1 Actinomycetota bacterium
ACCAGTTCGATATCGCGACGCGCCAAGGCACCCGAGCGCAGTTGCACAACCTCATCGCCCAGCACGGCGATGATGGTCGACTCAACGCCCGACTCGATGTCGTACATCTGAATCGAACGCTCCCAGAAACTGCCGGTGTAATGTTGCCTGGAATAGACAACGACGCCATCGCCGACCATCGGATCGTAGTAATAGAGATTCGACATTGCAGACGAGTCCGCGATGATCTCCTTGGTGTGGGTGGTGAAGTCATACAGCGCGACGTCGTCGCTTCCGGTCTCCCGGTCGCGCCACGCTGCGTAGTCTTCCCACACAGTGGCCTCGTACTGATCGCCTGCGTCAGCACAGACCGTAGACTCGACGCCGGTCGAAATATCGACCATATGAACATCGCCGTCACCGTCTTCATTCCAATGGTTGAAGAGCACGCGATTGCCCCAGATAAAGGGGTTGCCTTCACCTTCGGTGTTGGATGCGACGACGGACTCAAGTCCGGTGTTGATGTCATACATGTAGATGTTGCAGTCGGTGCTTACGAGGCCTTCGGGGTCGTTCCGGTCATCGGAATAGACGACCTTGCCGTCATAGACGCTCGGGTTGGACTGCTCCCCCGGTGCAAGACAGATTGGGAACGTCTGGCCCGTCTCGATGTTGTACGCCCAGATATCAGTGAACTCCTGATCTGTCTCCCCCTCCGTCTTGTACACGACGTATGGGTAGTCGATTGCAGGCTGGACCTGGCCCCAATCCTGCATCGCTACCGGAAACTCCCCATCGATCGAACGGGCGAATGCACCTCCTGCGGATATCGGCACAAACGTCGCACAGAGCGCAACGGTAAGCGCGATCCGAATCATGCGAGCACGCATAAAACCCCCCTCTACATTCGGCCACACACAGTGGCACTGACGTATAGGGTGACGGTAACGTGTGGGGAGTCGCGAATACTGACCACCCGCCGAAGAATCAGGCCCAAATGGATGGATTGCGGACTGGGAGGGACAAAACGCAGGTCAGCGACGCTTGCGGTGTCCGTACGCTGAGCCCTTGCGCGCACCGCTCTTGAGACGCTCCAGAACTTCGCCCTCTGTTGAGCGCTCCACTTCAGCCTTGAGCTTCACGACTTGGTCACGCAGACGTGCGGCTGACTCGAAGTCCAGTGCGTCAGAAGCGTGCGCCATATCCTCTTCAAGCGTGGTAATGATGCGCATGACCTCGGCGAGGGGCATCTTGGCCAGTTCCCGCGCAGCCTCAGCGGCGGTCGTCAGCTCAGCGTCACCCTCCCGGACGTACTGGACGATGTCAGCAATCGCCTTGCGAATGGTTTGCGGCTCGATGCCATGCTCCGTGTTGTATGCCGTCTGTATGGCTCGACGACGATCAGTCTCGTCGATGGCCAACCGCATGGAGTCCGTCATCCGGTCTGCATACAGGATGACCAAGCCGGAAACGTTTCGCGCTGCACGGCCAATTGTCTGGATAAGGGACCTGTGATTTCTCAGGAACCCTTCCTTGTCAGCATCGAGGATGGCTACAAGGGACACTTCGGGCAGATCCAGCCCCTCGCGCAGCAGGTTGATGCCCACGAGGCAATCGAAGGCTCCGAGCCTCAGATCGCGAAGGATGTCGATCCTCTCGAGCGTGCCTATGTCCGAGTGAAGGTAGCGTGCCTTGATTCCCTGCTCCACGAGATAGTCGGTGAGGTCCTCGGACATCTTCTTGGTAAGCGTCGTGACCAACACTCGCTCATTGGCAGCCACGCGATCCTTCACCTCGCCTATGAGGTCGTCGACCTGCCCCTTTACCGGCCGAACCGTGACCTGCGGATCGATGAGCCCGGTGGGGCGGATGATCTGCTCAACGACCTGGTCGGAGATTCCCAGCTCATAGGGCCCAGGGGTCGCCGAGACGTAGATGACTTGCGGAACGCGACTCTCGAACTCGTCGAAGCGCAGCGGCCGATTGTCCAATGCGCTCGGTAGACGAAAACCATGCTCTACCAGATTGAGCTTGCGGCTTCGATCGCCCTCGTGCATCCCGCGGATCTGCGGCACCGTCACGTGACTCTCATCAATGATGCACAGAAAGTCGTCGGGAAAGTAGTCGATCAGACAGTTGGGGGGATCTCCGGGCTGCCTGCCGTCCAGGTGTCGCGAGTAGTTCTCGATGCCACTGCAAAAGCCCATCGTCTCGAGCATCTCCAGGTCGTAGTTCGTGCGCATTTCGAGACGCTGAGCCTCGAGCAGCTTACCCTCGGACTTGAACTGCTTGAGACGTTCGGTGAGCTCTTGTTGGATCGTGCCCAGGGCAGTGTTCAGCTTGTCGGGCGCCGTCACATAGTGTGTCGCCGGCCACACCGGCAACCACTTGAACTGATTGAGAACCTCGCCCGTCACCTGATCGATCTCCGAGATCGATTCGAGCGTATCGCCGAAGAGTTCGACTCGCACCGGATGATCGGCATACGGAGGAAAGATGTCGACGACATC
>JAHIQC010000433.1 GCA_018902765.1 Actinomycetota bacterium
ATGTCCAGCACGCTGACGTACGCGTCCAGCAACTTGCGCCAATGCTTTCTGACGAACTTGCTGTCAAGTCGCATCACCCATTCGTCACTGGATGATGCAGACTCGATCCCTTTCGTTTCGGCGGACCTGAGAAGCGCCAGCGACTTGAGGATGTCAATTCCAGCAACCCTGTATCTGTCAAAGTGGCCGTGGCGTTGACGCGCCGCTTTCCATTCTTCCTTGAGCATGAAGGGCTCGGCATCCGCTCGCAGATCGGCGACCTTGATCTCAAACATGTTCAGGTCTTGGGCAGACGTGTTGATCGCCACGAAGACTTGGCAGAGGGTTTCCAAGGACGTCTCTGAATTCAGCACCTCGATGTTGATCTTGTACTGCGAGACGTTGTCGCAGATGCCGCCAGGCTCAGTTATCTCCATTCTGAGGTACTCGTCCCAGGATGCGTCGCCTGTCACCTGCGCGAACTCCTGTGCTGCCGGATAGGCCCATGATTGGTATCCTCCCCTGCCCAAGAAGACCGGGAAGGGCAGAATCCCAAGCCGCGCATGCTCGGTGTACGCGCTGCTGTCTTGGCATGCCAAGTGATACTCGCGGTCCCTACCGGATTTGCTGTGCTTCGCGCTCTTAAGGCACTCCCGAAGGTCCTCGCCGGCGCGCAGGGCGTGTAGGTCAATGTAGTAGTCGCGCGGCTTCACCGGCGTGAAGGCCCGGTACAGCGCTGTCGTACGCTGCTGTCCATCGATGAGCAGCCACTCAAGACGTTCGGGGTACGACAATGGCGGCTCAACCCAAGGGCCACCCGCGATTCCGGCAGGCCCAAGATCACGAACGTTCTGAATATCGGCGTGGGCAACGTCCCAAGCCATCATCGCGCCCATCGGAATCCCGACGCACACGGAGTGGAGCAGGTCTAGGATCTTCCGGTAGGCCCAGACGTCGCCGCGCTGGAATGACGGTAGTCCAACGCGCTTGTCCTCGACTGCATCGATTGCGTTCTTGATGTACCACTCATCAGTGTTCTTGAGAATCCTGCTCATGCATCCCCCTCGCCGCCGAACTCCTCCAGAGGCAGTATCGCACAGGGGCCATCGAGCATGCCGGGCCGGGTCGGAGGGGCACCATCCATTGATGGCATTGATACCGACAAACCGCGGCAGCGCGGTAATCTGAGTTGGGCACGTGGACTAGCCGCGGTTTGTGGGTCATGCCAAACACGTTGTCCCCCAACCCCCTCCGCTTGCCTGACCCGGAGGGATCTGGTGCCGACACGGGAATCAGAGCCCCATTGTGCTCGTGGCTAGTGGCGACTATTGAGTTCCGCTCGGGTTCACGCGAGGCCCTTCCACGGCTCGCCGGAAAGCCGGGTGATGAGACGGTCGTGCACGAGCGACGCTGCGGCATCGACATCGTATCCCTCGGGGTCGCGAAGCAAAGGAACCACGTCTGTACGGAAGTCAGAGGACGCGAGCTTTTGCACCATGTTCGCTTCGAACTCCGCGCGAGAGATCGCGGTCTCAGTTCGCGCCAGGTACTTACCGAGGCAGACGATGATGTGCGCCTCATTGGGGTCAAGCGTGGAGAGCCCGAGCCATAGGTCGTACAGGTCGCGCCCCTTGCGTCGCTGGAAGAGTGCTCGCATCTTGGTGGCAAGCAGTTCTTCAAGTGTGAACGTCGTGATCGACTCTTCGGCAGAGTGCCACGGGCTGGCCACGACGAACGGCACATACCGCAGCCCATCGACGCTGAAGTGCTCCCGAGTGTTGAGCTCCACCTTTACCCGCATTCGTTGCACGGGCAGAGCGGTGGTTTCGAATCGGTAGAGCAGCTTGGCGCTGTCAGCTCCTTGCTTCCAAGTCGGTACCCCAAGCCACGGGTCGAGTGCTTCGCGCAACTCTCCGAGTACAGGACCGATTGGACCGGCCTCGACTTGCACGAGATCAAGGTCTTCCGAATAGCGTCCGGGGGGATTGAAGTGGAGCTTGTGCAGCGCTGTCCCGCCGCGGAAGGCGAGTGCGTGGCGCAACGATGGGCGCGCGAAGATCGCGGTGAGGGCTCTGGACAGAATCAGGTCCTGCTCCACCTGCTCGTCTTGCGGCCACGGCGCGGAAGCTCGCCAAGCGGTGATTTGGGCTCGAGGAATCACAGATCGATCTCTACTTCCAGGTTCGGTATCACACGCCAGGGACGAACGACGTCGGTTTCCACGCGGGGCGAATCAGGGGCGAGTAGGACCGGCCGATACCGCTTGGAACTGAGCACGCGTCGCAGCGGGTCGGCAAGTCGACGCTGGCCCGTTCGGTCCAAGAGGTAGCCGAGACGCTGGATCTCGGGAGTCTTGCGCAGTTGTGCAACGGCGCCGAGAGCTCCTGGCTCAAGACGCTCGGAAAGCTCGTGCAGCACGGTGGCGATGTTGCTCCAACCACCGCACGCCGACGGGTAGCGAACAAGATCGAAAGCTGTGGACTCAGGCGTGGATACACACATGGTGCCGGTCTCCGTCTGCATGGGGACCGCTGGGGTCA
>JAHIQC010000033.1 GCA_018902765.1 Actinomycetota bacterium
AGCAGCGTCATGTCGGGCACAAGCCCACCTGTCGCCGAGGAGTTGAGCGCTTCGATCTCGGAGATCGGAAGGCCTCGGCCGTAGCCTTGGTAGGCCGTCGATGAGTCGTAGTAGCGATCGCACAGCACCACGGCACCCGTGGCCAGCGCGGGTTGGATGAGCTCGCGGGTCAGCTGAGCGCGAGATGCCTCGTAGAGCAGTAGTTCGGCTCTGGAATCAACATCGCCGGTCGCCGGATCGAGCAGGAGCGCGCGAACTGCCTCGCCCAGCCTCGTGCCTCCGGGCTCGCGAGCGAGCACGACCTGCAGTCCGGCAAGTTCGAGTGTCTTGGTCAGGATGCTGATCTGGGTACTCTTGCCCGATCCCTCGCCACCCTCGAAACTCAGGAACACACCGCGTGCGGTCATCGCGAGCTCCCTTCCGGCGTTGCCGACTCAAGGCCAGCCAGGGCGTGCCGCCATTCCGATGCCGCTTGGGCGTACAGGTCGTCACCACATGAGTCGATCGCCACAACGACCGGAAAGTCCATCAAATCGAGGCGAACCAACGCCTCGGTGCCCAGATCGGGGTACGCGACGAAAGTCGATGCGCTCACCCGAGTCGCGAGTAGGGCCGCCGATCCACCCACGGCCGCGAAATAGACGGAGCCTGTGGCCGCGAACGCCTCGCGCACCGACTCGGAACGAACGCCTTTGCCGATCGCCGCCACGATGCCCGCGGAAAGCAATGCGGGCGTCCACGCATCCATGCGCTTGGCGGTGGTCGGCCCCACAGAACCCGCGGGACGCCCCGCTGCCGGCGGAGTCGGGCCAGCGTAGAAAAGCGTCTGGCCTTCAAGCCCATACGGAAGCACGCCTCCGTGCGCATCGGTCTCGGCAACGAGACGGGCGTGCGTAGCGTCACGTGCGGTGTAGACCGGACCGCTCAGCAGCACCTCGTCTCCGGCGCGCAGAGATGCGAGCTGTTCGCGCGTGACCGGAAACGTGAGTGTCGAGGGCTCAGGCATCAGAGGGCTCCTCGGCAGGGCGTCGCCAATTGAGGGTGCGGAAGGCATAGACCGCTGCGCCCAGCACGATAAGAGCAGCAAGCTGCAACGCGAGCTGTGAGCCGGTGACGGTCACCTTGGCAAGTTCGCCCCCTTGGGACTCAACCACGCGGCGGACGATCTTGGCCGCGAAGTCACCGAGCGGGGCCATGATGATCATGGAGAGCAGCAGGCACACGCGGATCACCGACTCCAAAGCGGTGAACACCCGCCCTCGGATCTCGTCGGCGACGGTCTCGATCACGTAGGTGTTGCCCGCCACGGTCACGGCCGCTAGACAGAATCCAGCAGCTGCGGCGAACAGTCCCGCCCAGCCGAACGTGCCCACGCTGGCAAAGCCGCCCATCGTGACACCGAAGCCAGCCACGCCACCCAAGAAGAGCAGCTGCAGCGACATGGCCTGGGACAAGCGAGGCACGAGAAGCGCGCCGCTCACCATCCCAAGCGCGAGCAACACGAGCATGAACGTCTGCGGGGTAGCCGCGAGTTGCTGAAGCAGCTGGCTTCGCGACAGGAAAGGACCCAGGCCCGAGAGCTCCTGCTGCACGAACACGAGTCCGACCGGGATGATCGCCCCTCCGCCAAGAATCGCGAGCCCGATGGTGAGCAGGAAGCCGCGCAACTCGGTGTGGTCGCGCAAGAACCTGAACGACTCGAGCACATCTTTGCCCAGAAGGGTGATGTCGAAGTGACCATCCGCATGCGACGCGCGGGCCTTCATGTGGATGCCGTAGATGGCTGCGGCCGACACGAGGAACGTCAGAGTGTCGAGGAACACACCGGCGCGCGGACCGAGAAGCGCAGGCGCGAAGAACTCGATGACCGTGTCGAGAACGGGGAGGTTCGCCGATTGCACGGCGCGCACGATCGACTCGAATCCGGCCAGGATCGCGCCGGCGCCGGCAAGACCGACGAGCATGCTGGCCTGCTGGGTGGTGTAGGACAAGCCGTTAGCCGCCGTGATGTCCTCTTCGTCGACCAGGTACGGGATGAGCGCGTTCTTCGCCGGGAAGAAGAACAGCGACGCGGCCTCCATCGCAAGCACGACGGCGTAGATGAGCGCCAACTGGACGCCAGCCGACAGCCCCGCGATCGCGATGAGTCCCAAGGCCAGAACGGCGCGGCTCAGATCGGCCGTGATCATCGTGCGCCTGCGGTCGAAACGATCGACTAAGACGCCAATCACCGAGGAGAACAGCAGCGCTGGGATGATCTTAGCGATCATGATGCCGGCGACTGCGAACGAAGAACCGCCGGAAAGCGTGGTTACCAAAGGCATCAGAAAGCCGATGACAAGCCAATCGCCGATACCCGAAACGAGCTGACTTAGCCAAAGCCGCCTGAACTTGGGGTTGGCAGCAAGGCGCCGGTAGGCACCCTTGGACATCTTCACGGCCTGATCGGCCGTCATCGGACAATCTTCGGGTCCCAGATCAGCCGACATCAATACTCACCGACCTGACGGCGCAACAGCCCATGTTCACGGCCACTGGCAAAGAAGCGATATGGCAAGGGGCGGAAAGAACGTTGACGGCAAGTGCGGTTGTGTCCCCGCCCATACCGGCCGGTCCTATCCCCGAGGCGTTGATCGCGTCCATAAGCTCACGTTCGAAGGCAGCCACCGCGCTGTCGGCCGACGGCTCTCCGATCGGGCGCAACAGCGCCTTCTTCGCGAGCAGCGCGACCTTGTCAAACGTCGCACCGACACCGACACCGACCACGAGCGGCGGGCAGGCGCCGGTCGCCTTCGCGCTCACCGTGCGCAGCACGAGTTCGCGAACGCCTTGTATGCCTGCGGCCGGCTCGAGCATCTCGAGCACCGACGAATTGTCGCTGCCGCCGCCCTTGAGCATCACATGTACCGTGGCACCGGATCCCGGGCGAAGCGTGATATCCATGAACGCAGGCGTGTTGTCCGTGGTGTTGGCACGGTCCGTCAGCGCGTCACGAACCACGCTCATGCGCAGCGCGCCGTCGCGGTAGGCTTCGGCCACAGCCGCGTCGACAGCCGCGTAGATGTCCCCTGACAGGCACTCCCGCTCTCCGAGTTCCAGCCACACCCAAACGGTGCCGGTGTCCTGGCAAAGTGGGACGCGATCGGTCCGCGCGATCCGCGCGTTATCGATCAACTGCTCGAGCACTCGCTTTGCACGCGGCGCACGTTCCGCCCCAAGCGCCGTTTCCATCGCCGACAGCGCGTCGGGCCTGAGCTCGACTGCGGCAAGCGAGATGGCACGACGCACGGCATCGGCTATGGCTGCGACTTCGATCACGTACCGCCTCAGCCCCTCAGGCCAAGCGAATCGAGCGCTTCGGCGATCGTTGCGGCCGAAGCCCTAAGTGCAGCAAGATCCGCCGAGGAAAGCTCCAGCTCAGGAATCGCGATCACTCCAGCGCGACCGAGAGTGGCCGGGACGGACATGTACACGTCTGAGATGCCGTATTGGCCGTCTAGGTACACACAGCTCGGGAGCGTGTCCCCTGTGTCGTCCAAGATAGCCTCGACCATACGCACCACCGAGATGGCGGGCGCATAGAACGCGCTACCTGTCTTGAGCAGGGCCACGACCTCAGCTCCACCGAAGGTCGTACGCGAGACGAGCGCGTCGATCTCCTCGGCGGGAAGAATGTCGGTCAACCGCTCGCCGCCCACGAACGAGTGCGCGGGCAACGGAACCATCGCATCTCCGTGAGCGCCGCAGGCCATCGCCTCGACATCCCCGACCGACACGCCGAGCTTTTCGGAGATTGCGAACGCGAATCGGGCCGAGTCGAGCACCCCACCCATGCCAAAGATACGCTCCGAGGGCAGCCCGGTGACCTGGCGCGCGAGATACACCATCACGTCGAGCGGATTGGTCACGCAGATGAAGATCGCATCGGGTGATGCGGCATAGGCCTTCTCAAAGACCGAGCGCACGATCGCAGAGTTGGCCGCGAGCAGATCGTCACGCGTCATACCCGGCTTGCGGGGCAGCCCGGCGGTCACCACGACGATGTCGGATCCAGCAGTGTCCGCGTAGTCATTGGTGCCCATCACGCGCGGGCCGAATCGCTCGACGGAGCGGCTATGCATCATGTCGAGAGCCTTGCCCTGAGGCAGGCCTTCGGCAACGTCCACCATGACGACGTCGGCGATGTTCTTGGTCAGCAATGCGAAAGCCGCAGTCGCGCCGACCTGACCGGCGCCAACCACGGTCACCTTTGGAAACTTCATACGATTATGCCTCCCGAGTCCCTTTACGAACGCGACGGCCCGAGACGTGTGGGGCCGTCGTGAGTTATCTCGAAAGGATTCTACCACTCTGGGCGCTCGCGCCTGCCGCTCAGCCGTCGGATGGATACTCGGTATCCAGATGCCTGCCTTGATGATTTGCCAGGCGCTGGGCAAGGATGGTCGGCAGGCTGGGAAGTGGATCGCGCGGCACAGGTTGCGGCACCGGGATTCCGAGTTCGGCCTCGATGACGTCCGAGCCGCTCATGGCCTCTCCAAGCACCTCACCCAAAAGAACAATCATGCTTCCGCCGTGACCCGGCTCACCTGCCAAAGCGCCGTCATCCTCGACCACCAGCACGAGCCCGGCGACCGAATCGGAAAGCGCGATTGCGAACTCCAAGACAGCCTCGGCCTGAAGCTCCGACTCACTTCGCGGCATGAGCACTAGCACGTCGGTACCTTCGAGTGCCAGCGCACGAAGC
>JAHIQC010000434.1 GCA_018902765.1 Actinomycetota bacterium
AGTAGTGACGATGGACTGCGACGGTCAGCACGAGCCCGCACACATCCGTCAGTTCCTCGGCGAGCTTCGGCCCGGTGCCGACATCGTATCGGGCAGCAGGTACCTTCCCGGAAGTGTGGCGGTGGGTGAGCCGCCAACGAACCGCCGAGAGATCAACGCGCGAGTCAGCGCTGAGATCAACCGCGTGACCGGATGGGGCATCACCGATGCGTTTTGCGGTTTCAAGGCGTATCGACTGGCGGCCTTGGACGGGATCGCGCTGTGTGAGCCGGGATACGCGATGCCGCTTGAGTTGTGGGCCAAGGCGCATCGGGCCGGTTTGGTGGTTCGCGAGATGCCCGTCGAACGGATCTACTTCGATCACGATCGCAGTTTCGGACACGATCTGGATGATCCTGAGGTCCGATTTGCGTACTACATGCGGGTCTGGGCCAAGGCACTGGAGGGACATCCATGCTAGATGCGATGTGTATAGGCGCGCATCCTGACGACGTCGAGATCGGCATGGGCGCCACCATCGCCTCCATGGTGCAGTCGGGGATGCAAGTTCTCATCGTCGACCTCACGGATGGCGAGCCCACCCCGCATGGTTCGCACGAGATCCGCATGCGCGAGTCAGCTGCGGCGGCCGGGGTCTTGGGCGTGAAGCGCGTGACGCTCACCATGCCCAACCGCTACCTGTTCGACACCGTGGAGGCTCGCGAGCAGCTCGCAGAAGTCATACGCGAGCACAAGCCGCGGATGCTCTTTGTTCCGTTCGGCGAGGATGCGCACCCCGATCACATCGCGGCGTTCTCGATCGCGTCTGCGGCGCGCTTCTATGCGAAGCTCACGAAGACCGGGATGTCAGGAGATCCGCACTACCCGGCTCGCGTGTACAGCTACATGGCCGTTCACATGAATCTCGTGCGCGAACCGTCTTACGTGGTGGATGTATCCGCGCATCTCGAGACCAAGCTAGAGGCGCTGCGCTGCTATGAGTCTCAGTTCACGGTCAATCCGGCGAACACCGCGCTGATCGACAAGATGAGTGATTTGGGGCGGTTCTGGGGCTCGCGTATTGGCGTAGCCGCCGGAGAACCGTTCTTCAGCGCCGAGCCCGTCGGCGTGACCGGCATCGACTCGTTAGTGTGATCACATGACGCGCGCTCGGCCTACAGTGCCGCACGGCCACGGCGAGGTCCTTACGGCTCCCGCTTACGAGACGTGGGCGGAGCTTGCTCTGAGCACGGCTGCCGCATCGACCACGTGGGATGTCGTGGTCGATGGCGAGCCGTTGTCTGATCTGAGGCGCACGGCCCAATTCGAAGCCATTGCGCTGGCGAGGGCCTACTGCGAGCGCTTTGATATCGAGGTCGCGCCGCCTTCCGCGTCGCCGGTGGTGATTGTGACCGGCCACCAGCCGGAGCTCTTTCACCCCGGGGTGTGGATCAAGAACTTCCTTGTCGATCGCGTGGCTGGCGAGCTGACCGAGTCATCTGAGCCCGCAATCGGACTGAACTTGATTGTCGACTCGGACGGATTCGATTCTGTGATGTTCACTGCGCCATGCCTCGGCACCGAGGTCAAGCGCTGTTCGCAGTATCTTGCGGTCGGTTCGCGAGAAGGTTGCTACGCCTATGCGGGCGTTCCTTCCAAACACGAGATCGACGAGTTTTGCGAGGCCGGACGCCAGATGCTCCACACACTGCCCGCTCCGGCGATCGGTCGACATTTCGAGGAGTTCTGCGCGCAACTCAAAGCCACCGCGCCCGCCGCGGCCAATCTGGCAGAGTTGCTCGCGGTGTCCCGCCGGCGTTTCGAGGCTCCCGCGCAGACGCGCTATCTCGAGCTCCCCTTGACGCACTTGGCTGCCACCCCGGGCTTCATGCGATTCGTGCGGCACCTGGCGTCACATGCACTCCGCTTCAAAGAAGCGTACAACGCCGAGCTCGCTTCGTTCCGTGAGGCGACCCAGACGCGTTCCTCGGCCCAGCCGTTTCCCGATCTCGCGGCGCGCGATGGCGCCGTTGAGCTACCGGTGTGGGTGCTAGGTGATGGCACGAGGCGCACACTGTGGGCCCATGAGAGCGATGGAGCGCTGCTTGTCGCCCTGCCCGGCGGCCAGGGCTTCGTCCCGCTGTCCGCAGATGATCATCTCGCTCCCAAAGCACTGGCCCTGACGATGTTCACCCGCCTGCTGGTGGCGGACCTGTTCGTTCATGGCGTAGGCGGGGGTCGCTATGATCGGGTCACCGACGGCGTGATCGCGCGGTTCTTCGGCATCGCTGCGCCGCC
>JAHIQC010000435.1 GCA_018902765.1 Actinomycetota bacterium
GAAGACACCCGTGGCAGACAGGTTCTACGATTGTGCCACCCGCTGGAGGCAATCAAGCTGGCTGCATGACAGTAGGAGTCTCTTGGAACTCCTACAAGAACTAAAGAACCTAAGAACCTAGGAACCGAAGCACCATTGGACTCCAAGGACTTCAAGAACTTCAAGAACCTCAAGCACTAAGAGAACTCATGAACTCACGAACTCAGAGAGTGTCGATGTAACAATCGGAATTCTCTTGGTGAATTTCCATGGAGGGACCTTCGTGCTCCCTGCCTGGTCTTTGTGTTCTTCTACACTACGCTTGCGCCCGGCGTCGGCCTGTTCCTGTCATCCGCCACTGTGACATTCCGGCTTGCCGGAGTACTGCTCGCTTCGCCGCGAACGACCGCCCCTCTAGCGGGCAAGGCCCTCCGCCTGCTCCTCGCGCTGACGAAGCCAGTCCTCCAGGCCTCCGACTGAGACCATGCAGTACTTGCCGATTTTGAACATCGGAAACCCGTGCTTGGCGGCCGAGGTATAGAACCACGAGCAAGGAAGGTCGAGTAATTCGGCGACCTCTCTCATCCTCAGCATTGAGCCACGGATGTAGCTGACGTCCTCCCCGGCAAGCTGTTCCAGGATGGTCTTATCCGGCAGGCTGGTCGTGCGGCCCTCGGGTACTCGCTTGCCCTCTGCCCACGACTCCACCGAGGACAAACGGACGCGAAGGTACTTCCCTACTTTGATGACCGGGACTCCCTGACTCCTCGCGCTGGTATACATCCACCTCATCGGGAGCGAGTACTTCTCGGCGAACGTCCTCACGCTACAGAGTCGCAGGTTCTCCACGTAAGCATCACGGGGCAGACCGCCCCACGGCTTGGACTGCGAATACATGAGTCCTCCAGTCGTCGTCGACGATACGGAGCTTCTCTCGCTATTCAAGCCGCCTGGTGTGCCAATCATGCCCGCAGAATCACGCACTTGTCCAACTGGCCGAATTCCTGAGCGACAACAAGAGACAACCACCGAAAACGAGAGGCAACTATGAACACGAAGAAGATGTATCGAAAGAAGGCCTGCGCTGTATGCGGCGCTAAGTTCCGACCGAAGTCCAAGGCTGCGAAGTGCTGTTCCGATGACTGCCGGAGGACGGCTCAGCGTGAGCGAGCTCGCCTTGGAATGCAAAGATATCGAACACTGTGTCCCGAGCGCGCCGCCGAAGTTGCCAGGCGCTATCGGGCAAAGTACAAGGAGGATATCGACCTGCGAGCGGGCGTGAGGGCGTACCGGACTGCTGTGGCGACCGGAGACAAGCGAGCTGCGCGCAGCGCGGTGGGCAAACTGCTTGCACGGTTCGCAAAGCCCAGCAATTGCAGACGGTGCGGCTTCGTGCCGGAGGACAGCACTGGAATCCACGCACACCACAAGGACTACAAGAAGCCCCTCCAGGTGCAATGGCTCTGCGCTTCGTGCCATCGGAAGGAGCATAGATTGCTCAAGGAACAAAGTAGCGCCTGAGTGCCCTGACCCGAAGAGCACGACCGGGAGCCCTGGGGGAATTAGGCACCGCATTTGACACATTGCACAATTGAGTCCAGTCTTGCGTCTCAGAAAACCTGTTATCAAATGAGGAGTCGACTTGAGCATTCAGAAGCGCACGAGTAGCACCGGCAAGACGAGCTACTACGTTCGCGCGCATGTCGGCGGAGGCCAGTATGTGGGCGTCGGCACGTACTACAACAAGAAGGATGCTCAGGCGGCCGAGGAAGAAGCGAAGCGGGACCTTCGCATGGGGCGGCCACTGTCGGTCAAACGGATAGGCTTCACCGAGTTCGCCGAGGATTGGCTCAAGACGCTCACTGTGAAGCCATCAACCCAAGAGGACTATCGGAACACCTGTAGGCATTTGACCGACTTCTTCGGCAAGAAGGACCTCCAGTCGATAGGGACGAAGGACTGTGAACGGTTTGTCGCCCAGTTCTCGGCCACACACGGCGCCCGGACCACTAGAAAGGCCGTCACACGCCTGCGGCAGATATTCCGAAGAGCCGTCGCATGGGGATATCTATACACTTCACCAGCAGATAACATCGGCAATCTTCCTAAGCCCCGGCCTAGCGGCAAGCTCGCGCTGGAACCCGAGCAGGTGCGCTCCCTGCATGACGCGATGCCTGACTACTGGCAGCCGCTCGTCTACGTAGCGGTACGCACCGGGCTTAGGAGCGCCGAGATATTCGGCCTGCGGTGGAGTGACATCCTATGGGACCAGAACCAGATTCACGTCCAGTGGCAGATGGCCAGGACCGGCGAACTAGCTGAGCCTAAGAGCGAAGCGGCGAAGCGACGCATCGATGTGACCGATGAATTGCTAGCAGTGCTACAGACACACCGAGCGGCCTGCCCCGACACGACTCAGGACCTCGTGTTCCCAACGCCTGCTGGTCGGGCTGTTCATCCCGGGAACTTTCACCGGAGCGTGTGGAAACCCGCACGGGACAAGGCCGGGATGCCTGATGTACGGTTGCATGACATGCGTCATACATTCGGCAGCCTCTTGATTCACAGCGGCAGACAGATAAAGTACGTGCAGACGGTAATGGGCCACGCATCGGCCCAGCAGACGCTCGACGTGTACGCGCATCTGATGGAAGGCGGAGGAATAGGCGCCGCAGAGGAGCTCGAAAGGGCACTCAATTAGAATCGTAGACGCACTACAGACGCATGGCGAAGAGTGCGCTTCTCACCGTCGAACTGAATATAGTGCTCTACCAGCACTAATGTACTTATCCGCCCTCGTAGCTCAGGGGATAGAGCACAGGTTTCCTAAACCTGGTGCCGCACGTTCGAATCGTGCCGGGGGCACCACAGAAACAGCGGGCCGGCGGGGTCGCAGACTTCCGCCGGCCCGGTTCGTAAAAACAGAGAGCGGTGCCGCTATGAGTATGAGCAAGACGGTCATGGGTAAGCGTTTCAAGTACACAGGCACACTCAAGACAGGCATAAGTATCGACTTCGGTGACTCGGGCGCGGACTGGGTCATCCCCGTTGAGGTCATCGAGATCATCAAGTCCGAGATCACGAAGCGCAGTCCGGTGCTGATGGGCGCGAGCCGCAAGCCGCTGCTCAAAGACAGCGTCGGCGAGACCCTGTTCCGCGAGTACGGTTTCTCGCCTGCAGCGATGACCTACGTGCTGCCGCTTCTGGTCGAGGCGGGATTCTGCACAGTAGCCAGTGAGCGACCGTTCCTCATCCGCAAGAAGCGGTAGCTGACCCGCAACTCCTCGGCATAAAGCGAGGGGACGAGCCCTGAAAAGGACCCGCCCCCTCGCGATTACGCGAACCTGTGTCGCTGTCTGCTAGTTGAGCAGCATGTGGATCTGGTCACGCACTGTCTGCGAAATCGCATTCAGCCCACCGAAGAACCTCACGTTGGCGATACTCGCCTCGTTATCCATGAGCGTATCTGAGGTGTAACTGGGCACACTCGCCTGGTTGGTCAGAAGCATGACCGAGCCGCGCTGACCTTGTGCGGCTCCACCGGCCAGTGCATCCGGGAAGGTCTGCCCCGTGGCTATCGCCACGTCGTTCCAGCTCAGTCCGCCATCCGTGACGCCGTACGAGGCGACCTTGGACGCAGTGTCGTAGCGGTCGAGCCCGTCGATCCTGACTGCATCGAAACCTGCTGCCAACAGAATGACGTTGGTGCCCTCAGGCATCGCCGCGTCGCCACCGAGCAAGATGCAGTCGGTGACTCCCGCATCCTGCATGGCCGCAACCGTAGCATCCGAGATCGTGGGGTGCGGCGCGAGATACACGGGCCATCCGTTCGCGGCGGCCAGCGGGGATGCCGCAAGCGCGTCGGCGAAGTTCAGACCGGTAGCAACAAATGCCGCACCGTCATACCCGGCACCCAGCGTGCCTACTACTTCGTCGGCTACGATCTCCGCCGTCTCGTAGCGATCAGCACCACCGAGTCGCGTCACCATACCGTCAGTACCAACAAGCGCTTCCAATGCCGAGGAAACCCCGGCCGACAGCGCGCGAGTCCCGCCCAGTACGTAGATCTCTGTCGCGCCGAGGCGCTCGATCTCGTCTGCAACCTCTGGCAGAAGCTCCGTCTTGGAGGTTAGAAGCACGGGGGCGCCATACGCTCCCGCAAGCGCTGACCCACCAAGAGCGTCGGGCCAGTTCTCACCGGTGGCGATGACGACGTACTCGCTACTGCCGTCAGCCCATCCGTCCTGAGAGATCTGGATTGCCGTCTGATAGCGGCTGGGCCCATCGACAGGCTGCGTAGCGGCCTTCTCGATGTGAGCAGCGAACACGTCACGGACACCGTTCTCGTCATCTTCGACGATGTTATCGGCCCATGAGTCGAACGAGACCACGGAACCGTCACCGTTGACGGCCGCGCCTTCGCTGTCGTCGTTCGCGTTCGTGCCAGCGGTACTCATGCTGACCATGGTGGTAGAGCAATCCACCATGTCGTGGAGGATGATGTCGTCGTCCCCATTGGCATCGCCAGGCACAAGCGAGTTCTGGATGTCCATGCTCATACTAGGACCGGCGCTGGGTCCCAGGGGGGGCATCATTCCGCCATCTCGCTCAGTGAACGCCACGAATCGACCATTGGCGCTCAGGTCAGCGTCCCACTTTTCGGACCATGTCTGCGATCCGTCGGATTGCACGCTCACCATCATGGTCTCAGCAGTAATGAAGTCGTGTACGAAGATGTCTACCCGATCATTCATGTCGCCATCGACCAAGTTGTCAGCGTACGATTCGAAGGCGACCCTACTACCGTCGGCGCTGATTGATGGGGGATTCGACGTGCCATTGTTCGCCTCAGTGCCGTCGCTGGCCACGTTCGCGCGGCGGTAGCTGTCATCGCTCATGTCTTTGACATACACGTCCCAGTCATCATTGGTGTCGTCAGCGACGAAGGCGTTGCGAGTGACGAACGCAACGAAGCTTCCGTCATGGCTCAACGACGGGTCGTAGCTGTTCTCGACACCCTCAAGACCATCTGAGTCGACCGAGACACGATTCGTGTCGCCGGTCTCCATGTCATGAACATAGACGTCGTC
>JAHIQC010000436.1 GCA_018902765.1 Actinomycetota bacterium
GAGAAACGCCTCGCGCTTTACAACGAGTACCGTGACGCAGCGCGCGTCTTCACCTATTACATCGAGACCGAGCTTCGGGCCTACTTGGCCAACGAAGTCCAGGTTGAGCCCATGAGCGGCCCGGGCGGCGTCTACTTCAAAGTCATACTCACTGACGTGTGGATCTACGAGGCCGAACGCCTGAACCGATTCGTGCCCGACACGCTCATCTACTCGGTGAATGATGTGCATGTACAGCGCCTGAAGGCCGACGACGAGTAAACCTGCCGAGGAGCCCCACCTTGACACCACCTGTCGACCGCGAGAGTGCTGCGGCGCGCACCCAGGCGCTGCGCGCGGAGATTGAGCGTCACAATCGCATGTACTATGCGCTGGATGCGCCCGAGATCAGCGATGCCGCGTACGATGCGTTGTCTCGCGAGCTGCGCGAGCTGGAGGCGGCCTGGCCCGATCTGGCCGTAAGCGACTCTCCGACCCAGAAAGTGGGACAAGCGCCCAGCGCGCAGTTCGCCCCGGTCGCGCACGCGGTTCGGATGTACTCGCTCGACAACGCGATGGGCCTCGATGAGCTCGACGCATGGCTGGGCCGAGTGCGCGAGGCTGTGGGCTACCGAGCCTGTGAGTTCGTGTGCGAGCTCAAGATCGACGGGAGCAGCCTGGCGCTCACCTACGAAGACGGCGCGCTGCTTCGAGCGGCCACGCGTGGCGACGGCCGCACGGGCGAGAACATCACGGTGAATGTGCGTCAAGTGGCCGACGTGCCGACGCACCTCGACGAGGCGGCACGTCCTGCGGCCCATGACGTCCAGGGATCGCTATTCGACATCGCGGCGTGGCCAGCGACAGAGGTGCGTGGCGAGATCTACATGCCCAAGGCGAGTTTCGAGCGACTCAATGCCGAGCAGGAAGCGTCCGGCGGATCTGCGTTTGCGAACCCTCGCAACGCGGCTGCAGGAAGCGTGCGGCAAAAGGACCCGCAGGTCACCGCCTCGCGCGACCTCGCTACCTTCATGTATGCGATCGCAGAGCCTCGGGCGCTCGGGCTGGCTCGCCAGTCCGAGGTGCTCGAATGGCTGCGTCGCGCGGGCTTTCATGTCAATCCAGACGTCATCGTGTGCGCGGACGGGCCGAGCGTGCATGAGTTCTGTGCGAGCGCCATCAAGCGGCGAGAGTCGCTGCCCTACGAGATCGATGGCGTGGTCGTGAAGGTCGACTCGCTCGCGCTGCAGGACGAACTCGGCTACACGAGCAAGGCTCCTCGCTGGGCTATCGCGTTCAAGTTCCCTCCCGAGGAAAAGACCACCGTCTTGCGCGAGATCCGCGTACAGGTCGGACGCACCGGCAACCTCACACCGCTTGCGGAATTCGACCCGGTCACTGTGGCTGGTTCGACCATCGCGCGCGCCACGCTCCACAACATCGACGAAATCGGTCGGAAGGATGTGCGCGTTGGTGACACGATCATCGTGCGCAAGGCCGGCGACGTGATCCCCGAGGTGCTTGGCCCGATTCTGTCGTTGCGGCCCAAAGGCGCCGAGATCTGGCGCATGCCGACCGCGTGTCCGAGCTGTGGGGAACCCGTCTGGCGCGAAGAGCGGGAGGTCGCGACTCGCTGTGTGAATGCGGGCTGTCCCGCACAGCGCCTCGAGAGGCTCGCTCACTGGGCAGGACGTGGCTCGCTCGACATCGACGGCATGGGCTACGAGATCATCACGCGGCTCGTCGATACCGGCGCGCTGCATGACGTGAGTGACTTCTACGCGCTCGACGAGCAAGATCTTGCCGCGCTCGACATGGGCCGCGTCAAGCAGGACGGTGCGCCGGTGGCGCTTGGACCGATCGTCGCCGCGAAACTGACGGCGTCAATCGACGCCTCACGACGCCGCTCGCTCGCCCGCGTGTTCTTCGGCCTCGGGATTCGGCATGTTGGTTCCACCGTCGCCGAGGCGCTCGCGGCCGAGTTCGGCAGTATCGACGCGCTCGCCGAGGCCGCGAGCATCAGTCCGCTGGCCGCTGGCGGTGGCGTCACGCTGGCAGCCGCGCTTGCGAGCGACCCGATCGCGCGTGTCGAAGGTGTGGGCCCCAAGATCGCGGAATCCGTCCGCGCGTTCTTCGGCAATGCTGAGAACCGTGCACTCATCGAGCGTCTGCGCGAGCGGGGAGTGGTGCTCGCCGAGGAAAAGCGTGCACCCGCGCGACCCCAGACACTGGCCGGTCTCACATTCGTGCTCACCGGCGCCCTGGAGGCATATTCGCGGGATGCTGCCGGCGCTGCCCTCAAGGAGCTCGGCGCCAAGGTCTCGGGCAGTGTGAGCAAGAAGACGTCGTTTGTCGTCGCGGGCGATGATGCGGGCAGCAAGCTTGCCAAGGCCCTCGAGTTGGGCGTGTCCGTGCTCGACGAAGAAGCGCTCGTGAGCATGCTTGATACCGGTCACGCCCCGGGCTTCGTCGCGGCGACGTCCGACCCCGACGAGTAGCGCGGCGACCCGAACAATGGCCCGCAGCAGGATAGATATCAGGCTCATTCCCGATCGGTGTGACCGATGCGGGCGATGTGAGCGCGTGTGCGAACCGCACTCTCTCAAAATCGGCCCGAGCTACATCTTCCTGGACTCGCATACCTGTACACAGTGCATGAACTGCGTGAAGGCCTGCGAACGTGGCGCCATCGTGCGGCACAGCGCCTCGTTGCCTGCGGGCAAGTCCGTCCCGAAGGCGCGAAAGAGCACCGAACGCTCTTCCGCTAAGCTCCCGCCCAAAACCACGCTAACTCGCAAGCAACCCGCTGCGGATCGCAGACCCGCGCCCGCGGTGCGCAGCATCGCGGGCGCGGGCGGGCCGGTGATATGGACGCCGCTCGAGGCCGTTGCTTTGCTCGTTGTCGCTCTCACCACGTTCCTCGGCAAAGATGCGTTGCTGGGCTCGGCGCTCGTGCAGGCGATGCCGAGCGAAGGGCGCGTGTTCGCGCGAGTTGCCGTGCTCGTTGCGTTCTATGTCGTTCAGGTGGGCGTCTTGATGATGCTCGCGCATAAGCGGGGTTCCAGCCTGTTTGCGGCATTCGGTTTGACCCGCATACGCGCGTCCTTGCGCTCATGGGCGAGCGCGGTCGGCTGGGTTCTGCTGCTGCTCTTTGCGACGCGCGTTGCGGCGTGGGTGTGGGGTGTGATCGCTCAAGCTATCGGAATCGATCCGCCAGGTTCGGCCGACGGCGGACTTGCCGGGATCTTTGGCAACGGAACCATCGGGTTGGCGCTCACCATAGGGCTCGTGGTGATCGTGGCCCCCTTGGTCGAGGAGATGCTCTTCCGAGGAGTACTGCTGAGCGCGATCGGATCGCGATGGAGCGCGGGCGTCGCCTTGGTCGGTCAGGCGGCCCTGTTCGCTGCGTACCACTTCTCGATCTGGATGCTCGTTCCGACCTTTCTTCTGGGCCTGGCGTGCGGCTATCTGGCCCAGCACCGGGGCAGCCTGTGGCCGGCGGTCGCGCTCCACGCGCTGTTCAACGCCGTGCCCGTCGCCATCGTGTTCTGGGCGGCGGGGTAGACCGCCGATGCGGTGGCGGCTTTCTTGCCCTAGTCGTCGCGGCGTCCCCGCGCTCGGGTATTATGTGAGCATCGCGCGCATGCTCCGGTGGCGCAGCAGGCCACCGGGCGCGCGTGCCTTGTTCTCGCACCCGCATCACTCGAAGGGACCTCACGCATGGCGATATCCGAAGAGCAGGTGCGACACGTCGCGCTGCTCGCGCGTCTCGCGCTAACCGATGAACAAGTCGCGAATCTTGGGGACGAGCTGAACTCGATCCTCGGCCATATAGATACCATTCAGAACCTGGATCTCGAGGGTGTTGAGCCCACCGCCCACCCGCTCGAGACGGTGAATTCAATACGGTCCGACGTGGTCAAGCCATGCCTGTCTCGCGAACTGGCGCTCAAGAACGCGCCCGATACCGACGGTACCGCCTTCGTGATCCCGCAGATCGTGGGTCCGGGCGGTGGTGATGCGTGAGCGAGTTCGATGTTTCCCGCCTTACCGGTGCACATATCCGTGAAGGCGTCGTCACAGGCCAGTTCACGGCACGGGAGGTTGCCGAGGCGACATTGGCCCGTGTAGAGGCGCTTGAGCCCACTGTGCATGCATTCAACCAAGTTACTCCCGAGCTTGCGCTTGAGGCGGCTGACGCTGTCGATTCGTCGCGTGCCCAGGCGATCGCGGACGGTCTCGACCCGCGCGATGTCCTCGGAGCGCTCGCCGGCGTGCCTGCCGGTATCAAGGACAACATGAACCTCGTGGGCACACGTACAACGTGCAGCGCGAAGATCCTGGAGAACTACGAGAGCGTCTATGACTGCACCGCTGTGCGCCGATTGCTCGACGCAGGAGCCGTCCCCATTGGCAAATGCAACATGGACGAGTTCGCGTTCGGTTCCTCGACCGAGAACTCAGCGTTCGGCCCCACGCACAACCCTTGGGACCTTGAGCGCGTGCCTGGCGGCTCGTCGGGCGGATCGGCAGCGTGCGTGAGTGCCAGCATGGCAACGATCTCACTCGGGAGCGACACGGGCGGCTCGATCCGTCAGCCCGGTGCGCTCACCGGTACGGTTGCCGTGAAGCCGACCTACGGTCGAGTCTCGCGCTATGGCTGCGTCGCATTCGGAAGCTCGCTCGATCAGATCGGCCCCTTTGCGCGCACAGTCGAGGACAGTGCAGCGGCGCTTGCCGCGATAGCTGGTGCGGACCCGATGGACGCCACAAGCGCGCAACAGGCGGTGCCGAATTACGTGCGTGCCGCCGCTGAGGGCGCCACCGGGGGTGCCAAGGGCTTGCGCGTCGGCATCGTGACCGATCTGCTTCAGGCTGACGGCTGCTCGGGCGAAGTGCGCGCTGCCGTCGAGAATGCCGCTCGCATCTACGCCGACCTGGGAGCCGAGGTAGGCGAGGTCACACTGCCGGCAAGCGCCCATGGCCTGTCTGCGTACTACATCATCGGGCCTGCAGAGGCGTCTTCGAACCTCGCGCGCTTCGACGGGATCCGCTACGGCCACCGCGTCGAGGATCCGACCGACGTGCTCGATCTATATATGCGCTCGCGCGCCGAGGGCTTTGGCCCCGAGAGCATCCGACGCATCATGCTCGGCACCTACGCGCTGTCCGCCGGCTACTACGAGGCATACTACGGACAGGCCCAGAAGGCCCGTACACTCATCAAGCAGGACTTTGAGTCCGCCTTCAAGGATTTTGACGTGCTGCTCACCCCGACGAGTCCCACGGTCGCTTTCAAGATCGGCGAGAAGTCCGCAGACCCGCTCGAGATGTATCTTTCGGATGTGTACACGATCCCCGTGAACCTCGCCGGTATTCCGGCAATCAGCGTGCCGGCTGGCCTGTGTCCGTCAAGCGGCCTGCCTATTGGCCTGCAGATCATGGCCGACTACTTCGCCGAGGAGACCATGTTCATGGCTGCGGCGGCGTTCGAAGCGGCGATCGAGTTCGATGCCAGGCCACCGCTTCGATACGAATCCGCGCGGGGCACCCGTGCTGCACAAGAGGAGCGCCGCTGATGGCGAAAGACCGTCTCGCACAGGTTCTTGAGGATTGGGAGGCCGTGATCGGTCTTGAGATCCATACTGAGATCACGAGCAGCAACACCAAGATGTTCTGCGGATGTCCGGTCGGCTTTGGGGGTGAGCCCAACACCCGCGTGTGCCCGGTGTGCCTCGGCCTTCCCGGAGCGCTGCCTGTGCCCAACGAGTACGCCGTCGAGGCCACGGTGCTGGCTGGACTCGCGATCGAGTCAACGATTGCGAGATGGAGCCAGTTCCACCGCAAGAACTACTTCTATCCCGATATGCCCAAGGATTATCAGATCTCTCAGTACGACCTGCCGTTTTGTGATGGCGGACATCTGGATGTACAGGTGGGCGAGGGTGATGGCGCGTACGAGACGCGCATCTGCGTGACGCGCATCCACCTCGAAGAAGACACCGGCAAGATGGTCCATGTCGGTGGCGCGGAAGGCCGCATTGCAGGGGCCACGCACTCCCTTGTTGACTTCAACCGGGCGGGTACGCCGCTCATGGAGCTCGTCACTGAACCTGACATCCGCACGCCCGAGGAGGCGCGTAGGTTCGCACAGAAGCTTCGCCTCATCTGGTTGTCTCTCGGCATCTCGGATTGCAGCATGGAAGAGGGCTCGATGCGCGTGGACGCGAACGTGAGCATCAGGCGTCCGGGCGAAACCGAACTTGGCACCAAAGCCGAGATCAAGAACATGAACTCCTTCAGGGCCCTCCATGACGGCCTTGCGCACGAGATCATTCGCCAAGCCGAGTTGGTCGAGAGTGGTGGCCACGTTGTTCAGGAGACGCGTCACTGGGACGTAGGAGCCAAGCGCACCAGTTCGCTTCGAAGCAAGGAAGAAGCTCACGACTACCGATACTTTCCCGAGCCGGACATGGTTCCTTTTCAGTTCTCTGAAGAGTGGATCGAAGCTGTCCGGGCCAAGCTCCCCGAACTCCCAGATGCCAAGAAGGCGCGTTTCGTTGAGGATCTGGGCCTCAGCGGATACGACGCGGCGATTCTCTCAGCCGACATCTCGCTTTCCGCGTTCTTTGATTCCGCCATGAGTATCGGAGGCGCCGCGAAGGCAAAAGCCATCGCGAACATCATGCTCAATGATCTGGCTGCCTACCTCAACACCGAGGCGATCAGCATCGATGAGTCGCGTGTCACGCCTGCGATGCTCGTTGAGTTGGTCGAGCTTGTCGATGGCGGCACGATTTCGAGCAAACAAGCCAAGGTGGTCTTTTCCGAGATGGCTGCGACAGGCGACTCACCTGGTGCCATCGTGGAGATCAAGGGCATGAAGCAGGTGAGCGATACGGGCGCCATCGAACAGGCCATCGATAGGGTGATGACGGCGAATCCCTCTGAGGTAGAGGGATATCGCGGTGGCAAGACCACCCTTTTGGGCTTCTTCGTGGGCCAGACAATGAAGGAGATGCGAGGGCAGGCCAACCCCAAGCTCGTTAACGAGGTCTTGCTCCGCAAGCTCGGTTAGGGCACAGTGCCACCTCTGTGGCTACTCGGACTCCTCGGCGTCATCGGCCTCGATCTCGGCCTCGACCTGCTCTTGAGTGCGCGCAAGGTCGCTCGCTATCTGGGCCACCCAGTCCACGCCATCGGCCTGCAGTTCGTCAAGCTCATCCACGGTGACATACACCATGGGGATGAGAACCCCGCCGTAGCGTCTGGAGATAGTGAGGGTATCGTCCTCTTCCTCGTCTTGCGCATCGGCGAACATCACCGAATATTCGGGGGCCGGGAAGGCCTTCTCAATCGCGGCGATCATCTCGAGGAGATCCTCGGAAAACTCCATGTCCGCGTCACAACCAGCCATTCTGACCAGCATCTGGCGCCCGCCCTTCTGTCGTGGAGATGTTTTGAATATGCCCTATTGAGCCCAGCGTGAACGCTTCGCGAGCCACGACCGAAGGTATGTCCGCTCGTCGGGTTTGCATGGCCCGTAGCACAATCGTGGACTAGTATGGCACGCGGGGGGTGGCGCTGGTGTTGTCGTACGCAATGATTGTGTTGATGTCAGTCAGTCTGGCAAGCCTCATTGTGTACTTTTCCCTCTATCTGAGTCGGCATGAGTCAAGATACCTGTACTTCTTCTGTGCAGGTGATGGACCTTGCCATGGCCGAGGACACGGTGACGGCGCATGCGCCGTGGATCGCGGCCGCGGCCTCCCCCTGGCCGGGGGAACTCTCGCTCTACCGCCGGA
>JAHIQC010000437.1 GCA_018902765.1 Actinomycetota bacterium
ATGCAGAAGCTGTCGAGGCGAAGCGTGCTGCTCGCCGGCAAGCACTGGCCCTCTATCCGGACGTGATGGACACACTCGTCGCTATACGAGAGCGGGGTTGTCGGATCGTCGCCTACACGGAGTCCATGGAGTACTACTCGATGATTCGGATGAAGAAGCTCAGACTGGATGGCATCATTGACGTGCTGTATTCGCCAGCAGATCACGAACTTGCAGAAGGTTACACGCGCAGTGAGGGCTTCGATCGGACGAGGCAAGAATACACCCCTGCCGGTGAGCTCAAACCCAACAGGCAACTCCTCCTCGATATCATTGCGGATCAGGGCGTCGATTGTCGGCATGTGATCTACGTTGGCGATAAACTGCTCAAAGACATCAAGATGGCGCAAGATGCCGGCGTCATGGATGTATTCGCTGCTTACGGAGACGCGCACGATTCAGCGGCATACGAGTGTCTGAGACGGGTGACCCACTGGACGTCGGAACAGGTCCAGCGTGAGCGGGAGAGCCTCTCCGATGGGGCGATCACGCCGAGCTACACACTTGAGCACTCGTTTGGCGAGCTGCTTGCACTATTCGATTTTGGCCCTGAGCCAGCTGATCTTCGAGCCGAGGGGGAGTGATGAACGAGATCACTACGAAGGACAAGGTTGAGCTTGCACTTGAAGCCTGGAAGAAGACGGTTGACGTCCAACAGCATTTCAATACGATCGAGATGCAGATACGCAATCTGGCCGTTACGGTGCTCACCGCGGCCATCGCCGCCGCCGCACTTGTCTGGAGCCAGACGCAGAGTGCATCGTTTGAAGCGGCCAAGGCAAGTCGAATCGCTCCCAGCGCTGACGCGTTCAAGGTCTTAAGCGTGGGTGTGTCCTCAGCGGATGTGATTATCCTAGGCGCGCTGTTGGCTTGGATTTCCTTCTACTTCGTGGATCGGCATTGGTATCACCGGCTGCTGAAGGCATCAGTGATGAAGGGCGCCAAGATCGAGGCATTCGTTGCTACCACTGAATACGGTGATCTCCTCGGGCTAACGGGCGATATTAGCAAGGGCAGCCCGTTCAAGATCCTGGGCTGGGAGATCCATTCTGAGCAGAAGATCGACCTGTTTTACTCGCTCATCGCGCTGGTATTGGTGTTGATGATTGCGTTCGTCTTCTAGGCTTCTCGAATCCGAAAGTCGGTGCGGTAGACGTCACAGCTCAGGTGGTGATGGTGCAGAACGATGGCAGTGAGAAGCCCGATGCTGGGGCGCGCATCTACTGGGACCGCGAGAAGGCAAGCAGTGTCGACTCTAAGAAGTACCAGGCTGATGGCTGACGGGTACTTCTGGGATGCATTCACGGGCGCTCCTGACTTATACGTGCACCCTGGCGTACTGGCTGGGCTGAGCGAGGCGGACCGGACGAAACTGGATCGCTAGTCCGGCAGCGCAGCGGCGACCAGGCGACGAAAGAGACCGAAGCCCCAGCCAGCGCTTCGGTCTCTTCGGTCTCCATGTCTCAATGCGCTACGTGGCGAACCAGACCTCCGCTGGCTTTCCGCCCGTCTCGTGTTTCTCGAAGCGTGCAAGGCCCAAGCCTTCGAGCTGGCGCAACGCCGGTTCGACTGCAGCCTTTTTACCGTGGCGGCTGAGCAGGTCGCGGATCTGTGTCCGGCTCAGACCGTCGGGGGCCTCGCGCAGCTTCTCGATCAGAGTGTCCGCGACGTCGTTGCCGGTCGCATCGCCGTACAGGAACCGAACGCTCGCCTCTGAATAGCGCCACACCGCGACTGCGGCGGACAAATGGCGAGGGGTGATCTCGCCGCCGCATTCAGAGAGGGCATACAGCGCCGCCAAACGGACGACCTGCGCCTCACCGCGTGCGGTCAGGGCGCCCACCATCCCAGGGCGGCCTTCGGACAGGTCGTCGTAGAGCGCCACCCAGTCGTCGCGGGCTTCTGAGGTCCAGCCAATAGAGCCGGCTTGAGTCGCGAACGCCACTGCTTCTGCGATGCGGCCCGTGATCGCAGCCAGTCTCACGGGGTCTGGGGAGCCGCCAAACGGCAGCTTCTTGGAGCGCCGTACGCAGAACCAAAGGAATCGATTCGCAAAGCCGTTTGCCATCTCAGTTGCAGTCAAGTTACGCAGCAGCTCGTCCTTTGTGATGTGGCTGATGACCGAAATATGAGCACCGGTGGCTTTGAGCGGACAGTTGCGGGTCAGCACTCGGAGGTCTCCCGTATCCCATGCGTTTCGAAGGATCGCCGAGAGAGTGTTGGCCTCGCGCTTCATCACTTTCAGTACGTTGGCGAACTCGCCCTCCATGATGAGGAGGCGCTTGTCTTCTACGCCCTGATCGTCGATCACTTCTTCGTACTCGCCCGTCGACTTGTTCTTCTCCTTTTTGAAAGTCTCGTCTCGGACCTGATATATAAGCCCTTCGCCGCTCGACAGGCCATCCATGATGCGCCCACGCCAGGCCACATCGACGGCGCAGAACACCTCGCGGATGTGACCCCAACTCGTACCCTTCCTAGCCTTTGAGCTCTGCCCAACGAGCACTTCGAACAGCGCCACACGGTGCTTGTCCGCTTCAACGGGCAGATGAGGCAGGGGCCCAACAACGGACCCGAACGCGCCGAGCGCATTCGCCAACAACGCAACGGGATCGGCCTCAGAATGGGGCTCGATCGCCCGAACGAGTTCACCGAGCGGCCCGATAAAGGCAACCTCGTCCATTGGGTCAGGCCAGCTTGTCGTACGACCGACGTGCATCGGGCTCGAACCATAGACGTCGGTAAGAGATGCGAGTGCCTTTTCGATGGTGACTGATCCGTACGTTGCACTACTGCCAAGGACGCGGTCCCACTTATCCCGCATCAGCCCGGAAGCGCGAAAGATGCGGTCGATCCGGTCGTGATCGTGACCGACCCAGAACCCGACGAGGCTGCAATACGCCATGTCGGCCTCGCTGTGAGAGCCGTATCCAGCAGCGTTCCAATTGCCATTGCGCAATAGGATGAACTTGTCGCCGTTGGCGGCTTCAGACGCACGCTGCACGATCTCCTTATCGTCGAGCTCGAGTGCGGCGCTCGTCGGTCCATCCGGGTGAGCGGTTGCGCGGGGCGGGACGAACATCTCCCCGAAGAGCTCGTCAAACTGCTCCTGGCGATGCTGGATGGCGCGTGGTGTGTCGACAATGTGCAGGCCAGTGACGGTAACGTAGCGACCCTCGCAATACAGTTCAATCTGACCGCTACGCCTGCCGTTGACCGGCATCGTGCCGAAGATGAAGATGCGGATCCCCGTACCGCTTGGCGAGACTTCTGTATAGCTTGCAAGGCCGTCGATTATCTGCTGTGCCCAGGTGTCGATGTCGCCGGTGTCCGGATCACGACAGCCGTCGAGATCGACGGCAATGATGCCGAGGCGCCTGAGAAGGCCGACTCCAATGCCATCCAGGTCCGTGGTGCGAACAGCACGCAGGGCAGTTTCAAAACCACCCCAGGTGGACTCATCGGTCGAGGATGCCTTAGTGGTGGGTAGTGCAACACGGTAGGGGACCTTAGTCGGCTTCTCTCCTACCTTGCGCACCTCGTATCTCCAGCCGAGGAAGATGGGGAGTGCCTGCAAGTCAGCAGGCACTCCCATCAACTGCTGTACAAGCGCGAAACGATCTGCAGTACTGTACGTAAGCACGACGTCAGACTCGGTGTTCAGGTTGGTCCCAGGATTCCGGTCGGCGTTGTTATCGGGAGCG
>JAHIQC010000438.1 GCA_018902765.1 Actinomycetota bacterium
ACCCGACGGCGCGGGCGTCGGTCGCGCCTGAGTGCACGAGCTGCCACAGCGCGAAGGCGCCGGATCACGGTGCTCGAAACGCCCATGACGCCGGCATGGCTACATGGTGCACCGGCTGTCACGCCGACAATCTGATGACGATCCACGAGGCCCAGAATGATGCTCAGGGCAAGCCGCTGGGCTGCATCATCTGTCACGGCACCACCGACGCGACGGTGAAGGCCGCGGTGCTGGCGAAGGACAAGAGCTGCACGGCCTGTCATGTTCCTCATGCCACACAGCACGCCAATACTTGGACCACGTGTGCAGGAGTCGGATGTCACAACGGGACCAACCTGGTTACCGTCCATACGCCAGTCGGTTGCGGCTGCCACAGCTCCGTTGACGTGAAGGTCACTTCTGCCATCACCCTGCGCAACAAGAGCTGTATCGCGTGCCACAACCCCGTCGCGATACACGGGCCCGTGCACGAGGCCAGCACGACCTTCGCGGCACCAGTCGTACCACCACCCCACGGCGATCCCAGCGGTGCGGGCTACATGATCAAGTGCCTGAGCTGTCATCGCACGAACCTGCTCGCGAACCATGGGAGCAACTACACCAACTGCGCGATGTGCCACCTGGTTGGCGGTCAGCGCTCCAGCTTCACCACGTGGAACAAGACCTGCATCACGGGGGCGTGTCACCCGGGATCGAGTGCTCCTCATCCTGCGACGGTTGGCTACATCGAGCACAAGCACAACACGTTCGGCTCCGGCGTACAGCCTGAAGGTCTGTGCCAAGGCTGCCACGCGAACCCAGAGGGCTGGCAGTGTGGCGCTCAGTTCGGCTGCCATGTGAACCAGGTCGGGCCGGCAACCAGTGTCGACTACCTCGCGCCGGTCACGGTGGCATCCGAGTACATCGCCGACCCGCTGACGTGGAAGCTCAGCGCCACGGATCAGGGCGATGGCGTGTCTGCGACGTACTATAGCTTCGATGGAGCGCCGTTCGCTCTCTACACAGCCGCGAATTCCGTGAGCGGCATCGCCAATCCAGCCGACGCTTCTTTGCCGTATACCCACACACTGCGCTACTACTCCACGGATTTCGCAGGTCACACCGAAGCGATCCAGACCAAGAGCTACGACATCTCTGACATCACGCCGCCGATTGTCACTTTCAGCGGCATCTCGATGGGCGCTGGACAGTTTGTCGCCACATCGACGTTGATGACCGTAGTCGACCCGAAGGTCAAGGGACTTAACACCGGAGTCGCGTTCATCTACACCGAGGTGAGCACCTACAAGACGAACTGGGGCTGGTTCCCGTATCAGATGTTCTATCAGCCGATGGCGAACTTCACGTACGCCCTCGACGGCACATGGGACATGACGCGCACCGTGAGTCCGCTGGAGACCTACGCCAAGGCTAAGAGCTCGCCTGGCTTCTGGCCGACATACGGAGGAACGATCAACGATGGTGGCGGCGGGAACGCGTGGTACGAGGTCCAGTACTACGCGCGGGATTATGCTGGCAACCAAACGCCGCTGACCTACGCGAAGCTGTACGTCGACAATACAGCTCCCGTGACCACGGCTTCGAGCTCGGGCACGTACAAGTGGCGACTGACGGCAAATGACAACCTCGCGGGCGTCGACAGGCTCTACTACAGCTTTGACGGCGCTGCATTCGTGCTCTACACGGCGACCGACGTATCGAACAATGGAGTCGTGAACCCCGGCGGGAACGCGTCGGGTGCGCATACTCTGCGATACTACGCGATCGACAAACTCGGCCTCACAGAAGCCATCAGCACGCTCAACTACAACGTCCCCTAGCGCCATGCAGGCGTTGGCCTCAAACCGATAGAGACCAGGCTTGCCGATGAACGACGACGCGCTTCATGTGCACGACAGCGGCGATGACTTCGAGCTGTGCTCGTCGTGCGGGGGCCTGTGTTGCGCGCTGTATCTCGCGTACGACGAAGAGGGCGCCTACTCCGGCGATGGCTGGCTTCCTGAGTACATCGAGGTGTGGCTCGACCGCCTGCAGGCAAGCGGAGCGCTCGTGGTGCACCCCCGCTCGCTCGCTGCGGGAGCCGCCGGTGTGGAGCCGCTCCATGATCCGAGGATGAGTCACCTGCCCACGCCCGAGGGCGCGGCGTATCGGGCGTCGCTCCCGGCATGGGTCGACGTGCGCAAGTGCCAGTTCTGCCATCCCGAGACCGGCTGCCTGCTGCCGCGCGAGTTTCGCGCACCGCTGTGCAACGAGTGGGTTTGCGAACTATGGGAGCAGAGGCGCTGACCATCTAGTCAGGCGCGCGATTGCCGGGTGGCCGGGGCTATTCCGCCGCGGAATCGATGATCGCGACCATGCGGCCCTCGACCTCGTCCGCGACCGAGCCGATCTCGGCATCAGGGAAGAACTGCGCGATCAGACTCGGCCGCATCGTGGCGATCCAGACCTGATCATCCTTCTCGTAGACCATGACGGGACAAGGCAGCATGAGGCCGATCGTGATGTCTGCATCGAGTACCTTGCTCGCGAACCCGGCGTTGCACATCTCGATGATCGAGACGGGTGCGCGATCAAAGCCCTTCTCGGCAAGTGTCTCGGCAACGTCATGGACGAACTGCACTCGGAAGCCATGCGCTTCGGCTGAGCCGATAACGGCCTCGACCGCCTCGCGGTAAGGCTTGGCGGTCGAGACGGTGTAATCGAGATCCATGTGATCACTCCTTGGTTAGAGATGGTGCACAACCAAGGAGTGTGTACCCCGCGACGCTACTTGATAGCCGTCATCACGCTGTCGCGTACAGTCTGCGACACCGCGTTCGTGCCGCCAATGAAGTGGATGGTCTGGATCATCTCTTTGTTCACTGACAGAGGCGCCCGAGCGGCGGGGGATAGCGTGGTGCCGCGAGTCAGCAACATGAGCGAGCGACGCGAGCCTAGCATCGCGCCGCCGGCCAGCGCGTCGGCGAAGTTCGTGCCGGTCACGATTCCAGCGCCTTCCCAGTACATGCCGTGCGAGGTGCTCCACGCGGCCACGAGCGCCGAGGTTCCGTAGCGATCCGACGCACCCTTGCGGATGACGTTGGCCTCACCGAGTTTGCCGTGAAGGGCGGCTTCGATCCCAGCCGGGACAGCGCTCTCTCCGCCGAGGATAACCGCGGACGTGACCTCGTTAGGGATGGAAAGGCCGCCATCAGGGTCGGCGAGGAGAAGCGGCCAGGAGTTGTGGCGGGCGGCGGGTGCGGCGGCCAGAGCATCGGGGTAGTTCTCGCCTGTGGCAACGAACGCCATACCGTCATACGCGGGTCCCTCAAGGAGGATGACCTGGTCGGCGACCATGCGTGCGGTGGCATAGCGGTCAGCGCCAGAGACACGCGTCACGCCACCATCGCCGACTACGTCCTCGATGCTCTCGATGACGGCCGCAGAGACCGCTCTGGTGCCCCCAAGTACATATACCGAGCTCGCGCCCAGGCGCTCCAACTCAGCAGCCGCACTGGCGGGCAACGTCGTTGAGTCGCACAGCAGCAGCGGACCATCGACAGCGCCGGCCAGCGCCGTTCCGCCCAGCGCATCGGGCCAGTTGCGACCGGTTGCGATCACGACCGTCTCAGCGCCGTCGGGGAACGACATCTGAGATGCCTTCACGGCCGTCGCGAAACGGTCGGCACCGGCGACGGTCTTGGATGTCGGGACGCCGCGGGTGATGTGGAACGAGATCTCCTCGGCATCGCTCACATTGCCAAGATCGTCTTGCGCCCAGTAGCTCAAAGTGCGATTGCCCGGGATGGAGTTCACGGCAACTGCCGTTGTGCCGTACACGTACGTCGGCTCATCACCATCGAACGCGTAGGCGATCCAGTCGACACCGCTGGGGTCGCTGGCCTGCAGCGTGATGGTGGCGCGGCTTGCGTACTCAGCCACAGCATCGTTGGTGATGGTTGGTCCGAATATGTCCTGGATCGAGGTGTACGCGTTGGCACGTCCTCCGGACACGCACATGCCGCCAAGGGCGTCGATCGGATCGGAACCCAGAATCAGGGCCTTCTTGAGTGTGGGGGCGTCAAGGTCGGGCCATTGTGACAAAGCCAGCGCAGCGATGCCTGCCGCGTGAGGCGTGGCCATGGACGTCCCGCTCATCGTCGCGTACGCGTTCGAGTAGTCCGCTTCGGTCCACGTGCCCGTCACGATGCTGACGTCGTCGACGGCCACGCCGACCAGTCCCACATCCGACGAGAACATGCCGTCGCTCACGAGCTGGAAGGCCAAGTTCACCGAAGGCTCTCCCGCAAAGGCGGAAAGGTCGATGTTCGCACGAGTGAAGCCGCCGCCCATCCAGCTGCTGAATCCAGTGAACGAAGCCACGGGCTGCCATGTGACCCCGTCGGTCGATGCCATGGAGCGCAGGTAGTCGACTCCAGGCTCGATCTCATAAAACAGGTTGCAGCCAAGCGCCACGCCGCCAGTGACCGCGGACATGTCGATCGGGGTGTTGAGCGTCAGCCAAGCATCCTCGTTGTTGCGGTAGTCGACGTTCGCTGCCGAGGAAGGAGCCGAAACACTGTATGCGGTTGAGAGACTCCACGCGCGTCGCGCAAAGCTGGCGGTGCTCCAGTTGGCGAGAGAATCAAAGCGATCGGTGAACAATGGATTGGTCTCGACCAGCTCGATGTCGTCTATGGCCACTCCCGTGAACCCGTCGCCCGAAGATACGGAGCTATCGGAGGTGAAGCTGAAAGCGATGTAGACGGAGCTGGCCCCTGAGAACCCGGACAGGTCGAACGTCTCGGGCACGAAGCCGCCCGATGAGCCCGAGAGCGTCCCGAGCTCGCTCCAGGTCACTCCGTCGGCCGATGCCCATCCGAACAGGCTGTCGAAACCCTCCTCGGTGTCGTAGTACGCCTGGAATCGCAGCATCGCGCCGGACATCGAGCTTAAGTCCAGAGGCGTCGTCGATTTGATCCAAGAGTCTTCGTCATCGCCATAGTTGAACAGTGCGAAGGAGGAGGGGGCAGAGACAAACTCGGTGTTCGAAAGCGCCCACGGCGCGTTGTTGTATGCGGCCACGTCCCAGCCCGCAAGGCTCGAGCAGTCCGAGACGAGGGACTGGCTCGAGATGTCGGGAGTGAAGCGAGGGGCCGGACCTATAACGGTGCTAAGGATCTCATCGCCAGGCGCGAAGACGTCGACAGTCTCGGCGCCGTAGTTGGTGAACCATGCCGGCTCGTCGTTGTGATCGGTCGCGCCGATGGCCACTACGTTTGGTGAGTCATAGCACGACGGGTAGTTGGGCATCCAGTCCGTGTTCGAGGAATCGTTGCCTGCGGCGGCGACGAACAGGGCGTCGGTGTTGGCAATCGCATCGGCGAGCGCCTGCTCATAAGGTCCGCCGCCCCAGGAGTTCGACATGATGTCGGCGCCCATCATGTCGGCGTACTCGATGCACTCTATGGCCGCGTCGGTGGTTCCCCAGCCATCAGAGGTCAGGAACTTCATGGCCATGATGCGCAGGTCTTGAGCGACACCGGAAACGCCGATACCGTTGTTGCCCACAGCGCCTATCGTGCCCGAGGTGTGCGTGCCATGCGAGTGGTCGTCGATCGGGTCGCCGTCGCGGTTCGCGAAGTCATAGCCGTAGATGTCGTCGACGAACCCGTTGTCATCATCATCGAGCATGTTGCCGGGGATCTCGCCCGCGTTCACCCACATGTTGTCCGCGAGATCGGGATGGTTGTAATCGACACCGGTGTCGATGACCGCCACGATCACGTCGCTTGAGCCGGTCTGTTCTTCCCAAGCCACGGTCGCGTCGATGTCAGCGTCGACGGTGCCTCCGGTCTGCCCGGTGTTGTTCATGCCCCACAGCTCGTCGAAGCGAGGATCGTTCGGTATCGCGTCGACATAGTGCAGGTAGTTGGGCTGCGCGTACTGGACGCCCGGGAGTTGTGCATAGCGCGCGACTGCGCTCTCGACCGATGCTCCCTTGGGCAAACGGGTGAGCTGCAGGCCGTGGGCACCCTTCACGTCGCGGATGAGCTTGGCGCCGACGCTCGTGTGAGCCGACGTCATGGCGCTGACTCCCGCACTCGGCTTGAAGCGCACGAGGACCTCGTCGGCAACATAGGGATTCCCCGCCGAGTCCAGCTTGGAACCAGCTGGCGGCTTGGGTTGCGAGACCTGCTTTGCGCTGCTGTTCGCAGGTGAAACCACGGTCGCCATCGCGCCCACTGGCAGAAGTCCCATGAGCAGTGCCGCAGTGACGAATGCGCGCAAGGCGCGTGTGAAGCGTCCAGAAATCCCGGACATAGGTGCCCCCCAGTTCAGACAGGCCCGCGGGTGCGGGCGCGTTCTCCACGTCGAGTTTATCCCGACCTACGAAGCCGCGATATCCACCTTCTGACGAACGGCTGATGTGTTTGGTTCAAGAGAGCTTGCATCGGACGACAAACACATGCGCGTCCGCTCAGACGCGGGTATACTTTGCCAACCAGCAGGCATATCCTGCGACAATCATCGGAGCAGGGTTTTGCCCCACCGACAAAAGCACTCGTTGCCCGGCACGACGAAAGGCGAACATGCCCGTCCAATGGCGAACTGATTACGCGGTGCGGCTCATGTACGAGGCCGCCCGTCTCGGCGCGGATGCCATGGCCACCGTGCAGCACCTCGCCGAGGCCGGATCCGTACCCTATGACTTCGCGCGTCAGATCGCCAACGAGCTCGTTCGCAGCGGGCTCATGGTCTCTCGTCGCGGCGCCCGCGGAGGCGTGGGGCTTGCACGACCCGCCGAGCACATAACCATTCACGACATCTTCATCGCCATGGGCGAGCGCACCAGCCTGTCGTTGTGCACGTCCGATCCGAGCGTGTGCGCTCGGAGTGGCGATTGTCCGATGCACAATGGCATCTGGCGCGAGCTCGACGAGATGATCGAGCACAAGCTCTCATCGGTCACACTCGCGCATTGTGTCGCGTGCGGAAGCCCGACTCTGGGCATGGCCTAGAGAGCAGCTCACCGCTGCGCTGATAGAATTGCGTGGACGGTCCTACGAAACGAGGTCGCGATGAGCGAGACGATGAGCCCCGAGAAACGCACAGCGGTATTGGTATCCGGCGTCGGCTTCTTGATTGCCGCGATTCTGCTGACGAACCTCATCCCGCCGGTCGAGGGCCTCGGCTCGAAAGTCCGCCTCCCGATGTTCCATGGTGGTTCAACCTGGGTGAACATGGCCGCATTCACGCTCATGGGCCTGTTCGCGCTCGGCTACCTGGTCTGGGGCAAGCGGGATCTGTACCGATGGGGCGCCGGCTTCCGGTACGTCGCGGCTCCGTTATGGCTCTCGAACACGATCCTGGGCGTCGTGGCGGCCATCGGAACCTGGGACTTCACGGGTTCGCAGCAATCGCCGTTTGTGGTAATGCAGGCTGACCCCAGGCTCATGACCCAGTTCATCTTGCTCATCTCCTTGGTGGCGCTGCTGCTGATCGACCGTATCGTAGAATCCGACCACCTTCGCGCGTTTGGTGACGTGGTGTTCGCGGTGCTCATGTGGGTTCTGCTGTATCTGCGGGTGTTCGCCAATGCTGAAGCCCGCGCCCTGCATCCTGACAACCCCGTGCTCAACTCGGCCATTGAGATCCAAGCGCCCTTCTTTGGGATCGTTGGATGCCTTCTGGTCGCAGCGTGCTTGTTCGCGTGGCTCATACGCGACGGTATCACCCGCCGCGACTAGGTTCGCCCGCGATGGCGGAGCGCAGGGTCTATGAGGTGCCTCTCGACCCTAGACCGCTCGTCCGATAGCGAGCCCGAGCCAGGCTGCGAGCACGCCCGCACATACGCTTCCGAGTGCGTAGGCCACGCCAAGGACCGGCGCGTGCTCAGCGAACAACTCAACTGACTCGAAGGCCAGCGTTGAGAAGGTCGTATACCCGCCGAGGAGCCCTACGCCCAGAAGCAGCCGCCATGGCGCTGAGATCACTCCGCGCTCGGCCGCGAGCGCCATCAGCAGCCCGAGAAGAAACGCACCGGTGACGTTGACCGCGAGCGTGTGCCACGGGACCGTGGGGCCGAAGCGCACAACGACCCACTGTGCCACCACATAGCGCAGCACCGAGCCCGCGGCACCCCCAGCCGCCACCGCGAGAACATCGCTTCCCGTGATCCCGTTCACCACAGCAGCGCCGCCTCCGGCACGCTTTGGCGCTCGAGCAGTCGCAGAGCGTTGCTCGGACACGCGACTCGACACACGCCGCACCCGTAGCAGTCGCGCAGACGGATGCTCACCGGCTCGCGTTTGCCCGAGCCTTTGTCGATCGCCTGGAACGGGCAGCGCTTCACACACGCGCCGCAGCCGGTGCATTCCTCGGCCGAGAGGTCTATGACGTACTCGCCACGCCACATCACCTTGATGTCGTGCCCGAGCGTCATGTCCATCGCCATGCAGCCGGAGCCCAGATCGCAATTGCAGATGGCGCCTATGAATGGGGTGATGAACGTCCATACGGAGTGCATGAGTCCCTCGGACTCGCAGCGGCGAAGGACATCCATCGCTTGGTCTTTGGTCAGGCGCTCAAGGCCCGTGGTGTCGGGGCCGTCCGCAAAGCCGCTGAATGCCGCTTTGAGTGCGGCGTCGATGGGTAGCGCCGTCACGGCCAGGCAGTAGCCCTCCTCGGGCATGCCGGCCGCATTGCGGCACACGCACGGCAGCTGCACGATCGAGGTCGCCATCTCAAAGACCTGCTCGCACTCCTCGATGGGCACCGGCTGACCAAAGTGATGCTCCTGTTGGCCACGATTGATGCGCCCCTTGACCGCCGAGGAGACCGAGCCGGGCAGGACGCCCAGGATACTCGTGCCAAGTTGAGCTCGGCCGTGCATCTTCTTGAAGCCCTGCACGAATCCGATGAGGTACTCGCGGCGCGCAAGGTCGCTTTCCAGGTCCGCCACGTAGTTCTCGGCGTTGAGGTACCACCGCTGCCCGTCGCCATGCTGTATGCAGAACTGACACATCACAAGCTCCGATCGGGGGCTGGATCTGGTGGCCGTTTGGACGCGTCGGTCCAAGGGGGACTATGACGTGGGTCACATTCTAACGTACGTGGTCGCCCAGTTCGTGCTCAAAGATGACCGTTCAGCGCACGCACTGTAGCGGGCCCGAGCGATTGCGCCGATATACAAAGTAGGCGGCCGGCACCGTCGGCGCCGCGGTATCCATCAAGGACACCGCCGGGCACGAGGTTATGGGCAGGTGAGTTTGATGACGGCAGTTGGGAAGGGTTTGGAAATGGCGGCCCGCCGCGCGAGCTCAGCTGATGCCGAACTCGTCCAGACGCTCATCAATGCTGCATCTCCGGTCGAGGTCAACCTTGCGCTCGCGCTGCTGAGACAGTCGGTGCCCGAGAATGACCTGGTCCGAATGGTTAACCTGCGCGCGGTATTCGCTGACGTCCCGACCCCGCCGTTCACAGCCGGTGCGGAACTCGCGGTCTTGGGTCGCGCGCTTGAGTACGAGCGCACTGATCGTTCTTGGAGGCGGTTCGTGGACTGCGAGGCCGGCATCTGCGGCATCGAGTTCCTCGGCGATGGGAACTCCGTTCTCGGTATCGTGCTTCACTCTGTGGAGGGCAAAGTAGTTCTGCATGGAGCCGCGGACTCGATCGTCTCACCGGCCGCTCTCGAGGTGCTCATGCGCCACGAAGAACTCGCTGATGCGCTCATCGAGGCGCTGCACGAGATCGGCATGCCACTGGCCCCGCTGTTCTACATGAATATGGGCGATTTCGTGAGCGAGAACGCCAGCGCAGGCTTCCAAGGCGTCGCAGCGCTGTTCTAGGACAGCACTCGATCCAGGGCGTCACTCGAATTCGATGGCACGCCATTCCACCGGCGAGGACAGCACTATCGATGTGATCGTCTGTCCGAATGGCAGCAACTTGCCCAGCGTGCTCTCCAGATGCGCGACCGAGCGGACGGCCACCTTCAGTACGAAACCCTCTGTGCCGGTGACGTGATGAAACTCCAGCACCTCAGGCATATCTGCCACCAGATTCGATAGTTGGCTGCCCAGCTCAGCTGCGGAACTGATGCGCACGATAGCCAGGATGCCGTAACCGGCCTTCTTCAGATCGATCCCGGCATGGTAGCCGGTGATGATCCCCTCCTGCTCGAGCTTGCGTACGCGCGAGGCCACAGCGGGTGCGGTCAGGCCCACCTCCCGACCCAGCTCAGCGTAGCCAACGCGCGCATCGGCCTGTACGGCGGCGAGAATATGACGGTCGATGCTGTCCATGGCTTTCGCTCCAATAGTCGCAAGCATAGAAGTGCGTGGATTCGTTACTACTATGGACCAATCCCTTTCGATTGGCCATGTCAAACCACGCCAACGCTTCGTATTATGAACATCCTGAACAAACCGCCTTAGCCGAGGAGCCCCACAGAATGATCAAGCGGTACGGAGCATCAACCATCGCGGCCGTGGCCGGGACGGTACTCATGTGGTCGACGACCTTCGCCGGGTTGCGTGCCGCCTTGGGCTATTTCTCCCCGGGCCACCTGGTGTTCTTGCGCTGGACGCTGACTGCGCTGGCCTTTGCGGCGTTCGCTGTGGTCACCCGCATGCGTGTGCCCGAGCGCCGTGACGTGCCGCGCGTGATCGCAGCCGGGCTCCTTGGCTTCACCGTCTATCAGGTCGCGCTTGCAAACGGCCAGGCCGGGGTGAGCGCAGCGACGGCCGCGTTCCTCATCAACATGAGTCCGATCATCACCACGATCATCTCGGTCGCGTTGCGCCGTGAGGGCGCCGGACCATACACCTGGGCGGGACTGCTCGTGTCCATGATGGGCGTCGGTGTGATGGCCAGCGCCAAGGGTGGATTCGCCGCCTCAGCTGGCTCTGCGGGTCTCGTGCTTCTGGCCGCCGCTTGCTTCTCGGGATACGCGCTTGTGGCCAAACCGCTGTTCAGTCGATACACCGCTCTTGAGGTCACGACCTACGCCATCGTCTCGGGCGCGGTTCCCTTCGTCGTGTTCTCGCGAGGATCGCTCGCGGCTTTGGCGACGACGCCGCCTGCAGGAGTGGCCACACTCGTGTATCTGGCCCTCGTACCCGGCGGGATTTCCTACATTCTGTGGTCACGCGCGAATGCGGCCTTGGCGCCCGGCGTGGCCTCGCGCTTCTTGTACCTCATTCCGGTGCTCTCGCTGGGGGTCGCGTGGGTCTGGATCGGCGAGATACCGATGCTTGCGCAACTCCTCGGCGGAACGATCACCTTGGTGGGAGTCGCGCTGTCGACGTATCGGGGCTCTGGCGCTCCGCCCCGCGTCGCGCTATCCTTGGCCGCGTCACAACCGAATATGCGTCGCCCGGTGCCCGCGAAGGAGCCTGCCGCGTAAAGCGAGCATGTGCCCGGATCGGGAGAATAGGGAAGTCGGTGAGAATCCGACACGGACCCGCCACTGTGAAGCGAAGACCCTCGGCTCATGAGCCGATCGCGTACTTCGCAAGTCAGGAGACCTGCCAGGCGACAGCGACGAAGGCCTTCGAGGACTACAGGGCTTGAGCGCGGCGCCGAGCTTTCAGGCACCGAACCAAGATCACTCGAAGACCCGATCCTCACCACGAGGGCGGGTCTTTCTCGTATCCTCGCAAGGCTCGTCGTACCCACAACGAGGAGGCACCATGCATCACCCCCGCATCATCCGCACCATGGCCGTAGCGCTCGCGCTGATCGTGGCTACCACCTTTGGGCTGGCAGGCTGCGCAAGCAGCGAGGATTCGACCAAGCCCGTCGCAGACTCGCCCGCCGTCGCGTTTCCGGTCACCGTGACCGACGACGCCGGCCGGGAAGTCACGATCGAGTCGGCTCCTGAGCGCATCGTCTCACTGGCCCCTGCGAACACCGAGATCGTGTACGCGCTCGGACTGCTGGACAAGCTCGTGGGCGTCACCACGTACGACGACTACCCGGCACAAGTTGCCGACATCGCCAAGATCGGGGACTTCGTCACCCCGAACATCGAGGCGATCACCGCGGCGCAGCCTGACCTCATCTTGGCGACCACCGGCGTACAGGCCGACGTGATCACTCAGCTCGAGGGCACCGGCGCGACCGTTATCGCCATCGACCCCCAGACGCTCGAGGCGCTCTATGTGTCCATCGAGACGGTCGGCAAGGCGACGGGCGCCACCGAGATGGCCGCCGAGCTGCTCGATGGCATGAAGGCCGACATC